>CANGCX010000009.1 GCA_947452315.1 Opitutia bacterium
ACTCACGGTCGGATCCAAACCACCTTCACGAAGGCTAAAGCCCTCCGTCCCTTCATCGAGAAGGTCATCACCAAGGCCAAAAAAGCCGCGTTGAAGACCGACAAGAAGGATGCCATTCACCTGCGTCGTCTGGCCTTGGCCGATGTGCGCGATGAGAATGCGATCACCCTTCTCTTCAATGAGAAATACAAGGACTTCGCCAATCGTGCCGGTGGCTACACCCGCATCTACAAACTCGGACCACGTTCCACCGGCGACGCCGCTGAAATGGCGTTGATCGAGTTCGTCAAGGCCGACGACCCAGGCTACAAGCAGGCTAAAAAGCCCGCTAAAGCTAAGAAAGCCAAAGCCCCCAAGGCCGCCGCTACCGCTGAATCCGCTCCTGCGGCTGAAGGCGACGCCAAAGCCTAAGGCTAAGCTGGCTTAGTCCAAAGGCGGATTAAAATCAGCCTCTAAACCAATTCAACGCGCCGACGTCACTGTCGGCGCGTTTTTATTTTTGTAGAAAAGTACGAGCCAAAGCCTAGGGTCACCTTCCAACTATACCTTGAGGGCCTGGGGACTGTTGCATTGAAATCCTTGCCCCGCCCACTGCGCCAGGTCCAAGTTCAGGGGCATGTTTGATTTCATCGGCGCCACCGTATTTTACTGTTTGGTTGTGGCGGCGATCTTTCTCGGCCTGTGGTTTTACTATGATCGGCGCGATTACCGCCGCTTTGAACGTGAGCGCAGGAAGACCACGTTTCATTGTATACGCTGCGATCAACTTTACAGCGCGAGCCTAGGAGCTGAGTTATGCCCATGCCCGCGTTGCAGCCATGAAAACACACGCTTGAAATTCTGAGGCCGCATTTGACGACGCCCCTGGCGTTCGTGTTTTATCTTACCTTTTAACCTACGCGACTTTCGCCTTATTCCATGCCTCAGACCATCGCTGTCCTAGACTTCGGCTCGCAGCTCACCCAAGTCATCGCCCGCCGCATCCGTGAGTGCCAAGTTTACTCAAAAATTTATCACTACTCCACGCCCGCAGCTCAGCTCAAGGCCGATGGCGTGGTCGGCATCATCTTGTCCGGCGGCCCCCAAAGCGTATATGCAAAAACCGCACCGCATCCCGATGTGGAGATCTTTAAACTCGGGGTCCCCATTCTGGGTATCTGCTACGGTGTCCAATTGATGGGGCACTTCCTCGGCGGTAAGGTCGCGCACAGCAAAGCCCGCGAATACGGTCTCGGCCAACTCACCATCCGCAAACCCGGCAAACTTTTCGCTGGTCTGCCGCGCTCGCTCAAAATCTGGAACTCCCATGGCGATAAACTCACCGCGTTGCCACCCGGTTTCGTTGCCACCGCAGTCTCGGACAACTCGGCCTACTCTGGCATCGAGGACAAGAAACGCGGTTTTTACGGCATTCAATTTCACCCCGAGGTTTTCCATACCGAGCGCGGCGTGGACATGATCCGCAATTTTCTAGTTAGCATCTGCGGCGCTGCGCAGGACTGGACGACCAAGGACTTCATCGCGCATTCCGTCGCTGATATCCGCGCTAAAGTCGGCAAGGGCCGCGTGCTGCTCGGTCTCTCGGGCGGCGTCGATTCCTCCGTCGCCGCGGCGCTTCTGCACAAGGCGATCGGTAAACAACTCACCTGCGTCTTCGTTGACAATGGCCTGCTCCGCAAAGGCGAGCGCGACTACGTCGAGGCCCTCTACAAGAGAAACTTCAAAATCGATCTACGCGTTGTCGACGCCTCGTCGCTTTTCTTGCGCCGACTCAAAGGCATCACCGAGCCTGAGCAGAAACGTAAAATCATTGGCCGCACCTTCGTCGAGGTATTCGAACAGTCGTTAAAGTCCATCAAAGGCCGCGCTGAATTTCTCGGTCAAGGCACATTGTATCCTGACGTGATCGAGAGCGTTTCGATCGCAGGCAATCCCGCTTCGCTCATCAAGACCCACCACAACGTTGGCGGCTTGCCCGCGCGCATGAAGCTCAAATTGATCGAACCGTTGCGCGAACTTTTCAAAGACGAAGTCCGCCACGTCGGCGCTGCACTCGGTTTACCAAAAGAAGTCGTGTGGCGCCAGCCCTTCCCTGGCCCTGGCCTTGGCGTGCGTGTGATGGGTAGTATTAATGCTGAGAATCTCGAAATCCTCCGCAATGCCGACGCCGTTCTCCAAGAAGAGATGATGAGCTCTGGCTATTACTGGAAAGTGTGGCAATCCTTCGCTGTGTTTCTGCCCGTCAAAACGGTCGGCGTCTTCGGAGATGAACGTACCTACGACTACGTGATCGCACTGCGCATCGTTGAAAGCATCGACGCCATGACCGCCGATTGGGCGAAATTGCCGCACGATCTGTTGCAGAAAATTTCTAGTCGCATCACTAACGAAGTCCGCGGCGTAAGTCGCGTCGTCTTGGATATCAGCTCCAAGCCGCCCGCCACCATCGAGTGGGAGTGATATGCTCGTAATCGCTGCGACGATTCGCTGCTAAGGCTTCAGCACTGACGCGCCCATGATCACGAATCACTTTTGCCGTTTCGTGCTAGGTCTCGCTTCATGGTTTTTCGTGGTTAAGGCGCACGCTCAGCCTGAAATCATCGCGCAAGCTCGAGCCTTTATCGGCGACGAAGTCGTCCTCAGCGCTGTGCGATCCCTCCGTTTTGTCGGCACTCTCGTTACGATCGACCCGGTTGATCCGTCGAAACAAACCCGCGCCTCCGTCGAAATCATTTTCCAAAAGCCCGCCCAGCAACGTATCACGATCACGTACGCAAAGGCCCTCGAGCAAACTGCGCTCGATGACTACGAAGCCTGGCAACGCCAACAAGAACCGAGCGACGCGAGTAAATGGCGCCTCTCGCTCCTCTCCATCGAACAGGTCAGGCGCTTGCGCGCCAATACATTCGAGAACTTAACTTTTTTCCGCGGAATCGAGCAGCAGGGCGGACGGATTGAAGATCAAGGCGTGGTCACAATCGAAGGAGTTGCCTGTCAGAAAATCGCTTTTATCCACGCGCCCAATATTATTTTTACGCGCTACTTTGATCTAACCACCGGTCGCTTGCGGTTGACCGAAACTGAAGCGGGCGGTTCAATCCGCGAAGAAGGTGAGATTAGCGTCAACGCGGTACGTTTTCCTGAAAAAATTATCACCCGTACACCGATCGCCAACGGCAAATCCCAGACCGTCACGATATCTTTCGATAAAATTACTGTGAATGAAACCTTTCCCGCTGCCTACTTTGCCGTTCCGGCCCTGTCTCATCGCTGAGCGGGTAGGGGAGTGTTTTTTTATTCACGTCCTTCATTACTGAAAAAATCTTCTTTAAACCATGCGCACCCTCGCCATCACCGATAAAAATTTCGCCGACGATCTTGCTGCGTTCTGCCGTGGTTCGAACGTACCACGCGAGATCAGCGATGCGGTCACCACTATCCTAGCCGACGTCCGCCAACGTGGTGACGAAGCCGTTAGCCACTACGCCGCCAAATTCGATGGCGCTAAACTCCGCGCTAAAGAATTTCGCATCAAACCCGCTGATATCGCTGCTGCCGCTAAGCGACTTCCCTCCACCGAGCGTCGCGCGCTTGTCGCGGCTCATGCCGGTATTGTCGCTTTCAATCGCCGCGGTCTCGCCAAAAATTGGACAGCTAAAAACCCTCAAGGCGCTCTCGTTGGCGAAAAATTCGATCCTATCCGCCGCGTCGGCCTCTACGTACCCGGCGGTCAAGTTCCGCTCGTTTCCACGGTCTTAATGACCGCCACACTCGCCAAGATCGCGGGTTGCCCCCAGATCGCCGTTTTCACGCCATCCAATTCTTACGGCAAAGTCGCCGACGGCCTGCTCGCCGCGCTCCACCTTATCGGCATCGATGAAGTCTATCGCATCGGTGGCGTTCAGGCGATCGCAGCCATGGCCTATGGCACTTCAAGCATTCCCGCCGTTGATAAAATTTACGGTCCCGGTAACGCGTACGTTTGCGAAGCCAAACGTCAGGTCTTCGGCCATGTTGGTGTGGATTCTCTGCCCGGTCCGAGCGAAGTCATGATCATTGCCGATGACACCGCGCGCGCTGATTTCGCCGCCGCCGATCTTCTTGCCCAAGCCGAGCACGGCTCCGGTCGTGAAAAAATCTACCTTGTCGGCACCTCTGCCAAAATCATCTCCGCCATCGCGGCCGAGGTACAGTCACAGCTCCCGACGCTTACCCGCTCCGAGAAAACCGCCCGAGTCCTCGCTGAGGGTTGGCTCGCCGTCCAAGTCGACACGCTTGCCCAAGCCGCCGAGATCGCCAACTACGTTGCGCCCGAACACCTCGAACTCCTCGTCAAAGACTCCTCTGCTAAGACGCTCACCCAAACCATCACCACGGCTGGGGCGATTATGTTGGGCAATTTCACCCCGACCGCACTGGGAGATTTCACTGCTGGTCCCAGCCATGTGCTCCCTACGGGCCGGGCTGGACGTTTTTTCAGTGGCCTGCGTGTCGCCGATTTTCAACGTCGCACCAGCCTCATCCGCTACGACCGTTCCAGCGTGAAACGTGGCGCGCCCGTCGTTGCCGCCTTTGCGGCGATGGAGCGGCTCGACGCCCACGGTCGCTCCGTGCGTATTCGCACCGAGTAATTCAATTCGGCTGAGCTCTCCCTGAACAATTCCATGTCCGCTCTCTCGTCTCTCGCTCTCCCGCATGTAGCCACGCTCCATGCTTACACGCCCGGTCTTCAACCGACTGAGCCGGGTTGGGTGAAACTTAATACCAACGAATGCCCGTATCCGCCGAGCCCGCGCGTGGCTGAAGCGCTGCGGCGTGAGATCGGCGACGACGGTACTTCGCTCCGCCTTTATCCCAACCCCAAGAGTACGCCGCTCCGCTCAGCCATCGCCGCGCATCACGGCCACAGCCTCACGGCGCAAAACGTCGTCGTCGGCAACGGCTCCGACGACATCCTCAATCTACTCGTGCGCGCGTTCTGTACTCGCGAGGCTGCCGCTGGGTTTACCTTCCCGAGTTATTCACTCTATCCAGTTTTAGTCGAAATCCAAGACGCCGGCAGCTTGGTCATTGAGTTTGACCGTACGATGCGTCTGCCAATCGAGCGCATCGCTGCTTCCAAGGCTCGCGCATTTTTTCTAACCTCGCCCAATGCCCCCACAGGCGTCGCCTTCTCTAACGCCGAACTCACTCGAGTGCTCGAAGTGTTTCCTGGGTTGCTCGTTGTCGACGAAGCATACGCTCCTTTTGCGAGCGAAGACGCCGTGCCATTACTTGCTGCGCACTCGCGCTTGGTCGTGGTGCGTACTTTGTCCAAAGCCTACGCGCTCGCGGGTATTCGCGTTGGTTACGCGCTCGCGCATCCCGAGATCATCGACCTGCTCGACCGCGTACGCGACAGCTACAACGTAAATCGACTCTCTCAAGTTGCCGCGCTCGCCGCCCTCGGGCATCCCGAATATTACACCGATATCATCGCTCGGATTAAGACCACTCGCGATCTCTTTGTGGCCGACAGCCAGCAGCGCCGCGGCTGGTTCACCTATAAATCGTCTTCTAATTTTATCTTCACGGAGCCCAAAAATGCCCGCGGCGAATTCGGCCCGGCCGTCGCCAAGGCCGCCTATGATTTCCTCTGCGCTCATAAGATTTTGGTTCGCCACTTCCCCAGCCACGCCTTGACCGCGTCTTTTCTTCGAATCAGCGTAGGAACTGATGACGAAATGCTCGTCCTCTCTGAAACCTTGGACTCATGGCTAAAAACTTAAATCGCCTCGCCACCGTCGCTCGTAAAACCGCCGAGACCGATATCACGCTCACGCTCGGCGTGGACGGCACCGGCGTTTCCACGATTGAGACGGGCGTGCCGTTCTTCGATCACATGCTCACCTTGTTCGCCAAGCACGGGCTCTTTGATCTCAACGTCAAAGCCAAGGGTGACGTCGAGGTCGATTATCACCACACAGTCGAAGATGTTGGTCTCGTTTTAGGGCAGGCATTTAAAGAGGCGCTCGGCGATAAGCTCGGGATCCGGCGCTATGGTTTTTTTCTACTACCCATGGATGAATCGCTCGCCCGCGTCGTAGTCGATGTCGGCGGTCGTCCTCACCTGGTTTACGACGCGAATGCTCCGACGATGTTCGTGCGCGATTTCAATATCGTACTCGTAAAAGAATTCTGCCGTGCCTTCAGCAACGCTTTAGGAGCGAATCTCCACGTAAATTTGATTTACGGCGAAGAGCCGCATCACGTGGCTGAGGCAATTTTCAAAGGTCTTGCGCGTGCACTCGACATGGCGACCCAGATCGAACCTCGCGCCGCCGACCAACTTCCCAGCACCAAAGGGAAAATCTGAGTCTAAGGATTTTCTCTATTAATGACGGGCCTAACCGTCGTTTAGAGGTGGTTTGTGACTGGGTGTCGGACGGTTCGGGTGGCGCCGGTGAGGTTAAAACCAAGCGTGGGGGTAACCTAGTTCCGTCTGAAGTCTGAATCGGTGCGTTTAAACCTATTCAGGTGAGGTTTTTGGTAAAAACGTGTGAAAGAATGCCCCATTTTGCTACGAACGCGGTTGAAAAATTTGCGCGGATTTTTTTTTCAGCATGGCGCCGCCGCGCATGAGCGTTACGGTTATGTGCTATGTCCGCTCCCGTCATCGCCGTCATCGACAACGGAATTTGCAACCTGCGTAGCGTTACCAAGGCCCTCGAAGCTGTCGGAGCTGCACCCTGTGTCGTGCAAACACCGGACCAGGTCGAGGCAAGCCGCCCAGTCGGCTTAGTTTTGCCTGGGGTAGGGGCTCTCAGGGATTGTGTGGCCTCCCTGCGGGCCTCTAAATTAGACGTGATCTTGCGCGCATGGATCGGCGCAGACCGGCCGTTTCTGGGCGTGTGTCTCGGCATGCAGGCCCTATTTGATCATTCGGAAGAAGGTGACGTGAAAGGTTTGGGGATTTTTCCGGGTAAGGTGGTGCGCTTCCAACGCCCTGCTGAGTATAAGATTCCGCACATGGGGTGGAACACCGTGCGTTTTACTCAGCCCGGCTCACCGCTGGCGGCCGATTTGGCTAAAGACGGGGAGGCGTTTTATTTTGTGCATAGTTTTCACTGCGTGCCCGCAGACCCAGCGCTTGTTTTGGGTGAATGTGATTATGGCGGGGTTTTCTGTGCTTCGGTCGGTCGCGGCCGCGTCTTTGCCACGCAATTTCACCCGGAGAAGAGCCAAGCCAAGGGGCTGCAGATTTATCGCAACTTCGCCACATTGGCAGCCCGAGCGTAAGCCCTAGACTTCACATTTGCTTACGCGGTGATGTGTCCGGGCTAATTCTCGGCGGAAGATTTTCAATCTAGACTATCTTTGTTTTGCCAGTGGCGAAGTTTTTGGCTCCGCTCGGCCCATCATGGCCCATTCCGCCTCACTGAAGATCGACGATAAAGAATACCCCTTGCCGATCATGGTTGGCTCCGAAGGGGAAAAAGCCGTCGACACTCGCACGCTCCGCGCCTCCTCCGGTTACATCGCCTACGACCAAGGCTACGGCAATACTGGCTCTTGTGAGAGCCAGATCACCTACCTAGACGGCGACAACGGCGTGCTGCGCCATCGTGGCTATCCCATTGAGCAACTCGCGGCTCACAGCGATTACGTCGAAACCGCTTATCTCGTGATCTACGGCGAGCTCCCCAATGCCGTCCAACGCAAAGAATTTGGCCTACGCCTCCGACAGAACGCCGCTGTAGAGACGCAGATGCAGAAGATATTCGAAGGCTTCCCAAAGGATGCGCCGCCTATGGCGATGCTGTCCTCGATCGTTGCCTCGCTTGCCGCGCATTACCCGCATCTGGCGACAAATAATTTCGAAAAAGACCTCGCCAACTTCGACCTAGCTGCCGCGATGGCGATTTCGAAAATCCGTACCATCGGAGCGATGATCTATCGCTACCAAAAGGGCCTGCCCTATATTTTCCCTAAGCAGGAGCTGCCGTTCTGCGAAAACTTTCTGCACATGATGTTCTCTGAGCCGTATCAAGATTACGTCTCTGTCCCTGAGGTCGCCAAGGCCCTGAATTTGCTCCTTCTGCTCCACGCTGATCACGAGCAAAATTGCTCCACGTCCACCACGCGCATGGTCGGCTCCAGTGCCGCCAATCTCTTCACCTCACTCTCCGCCGGTATTTGCGCGCTTTCCGGCCCGTTGCACGGTGGCGCCAACGCCGCAGTGATGCAGATGCTCCAATCCATCCACGACGAGGGTGACGACGGCACGCGTTTCATCGCCGCCGCTAAATCCGGCAGTAAGACCAACCGTCTGATGGGCTTTGGCCACGCCGTTTACAAAAACTTTGATCCCCGCGCCAAGATCATCGGCAAAGCCTGCGACGAAGTTCTCGCCAAGCTCGGTATTAACGACCCGCTGCTCGCCATCGCCAAAAATCTTGAGCAGGCCGCCCTCAAGGACGACTACTTCGTCTCTCGCAAACTTTACCCTAACGTCGATTTTTACAGCGGGATCATCATGCGCGCCCTCGGTATCCCCGTGAACATGTTCACGGTGATCTTTGCCATTGGTCGCGCTCCAGGCTGGATCGCGAATTGGCGTGAAGTCGCGGCCAATCCTAAGGGCCGTATTTATCGCCCGCGCCAAATTTATGTCGGCCCGGTCAAGCGTGACTTCATTCCAATGGCGCAGCGTGGTTGATGACTCAAAATCCTTAAAATCGAGACATTCTAGGCCCCGCGTTTTCGCGGGGCTTTTTAATGCCCAGTTGAAATCGCAGCCTTGCCAACCTGCTTACACTTTAGGCTTTTCCTGCGCAGCGCGGAAGATCTCGTCGGTAGTGAGACCGGTCAGTTGGGTCAGTCCCTTGATCAATTTCCAAAATGCCAGCATCATCACGGCCATGCTTGGTAGCACGATCACTGGCCAACTCAGCACGTGCATGCGGCCCAGTTCGGCATTAAATTCTGGTGTGCCAGGCGGGCTGATCAACAAATAGCGGGCGAGCGCATAGTTGAGCCCAGCGCTCAAAAGAAACGACGCGACGAGCCATAGGCTCGAGCGCACCATGAGTTGGTCAAAATCACCTTGTCGTCCCTGTGCAGCGAGCGCCGCTTCCACTCGAGGCACATCGACAATCTGCTCGTTAAAAAACATTTCCTTCACCAGCGGCGATTTAGTTTTGAGCGACACGAGTACGCTCAATCCGATGAGCCCAGGCACCGCGGCGTCTTTCACCGCAAACCAAAACCCACCAGCCTGCATCAAACCTAGTCCGCCTGTTAGCAGCACGCTTGCGATACCAAGTATGGAAATGAAGTTGGCCTTTCGGCGCCGCACGAAATCGGCCACTCCATAGCCCAGCGGAAACACGAGCGCCACGATCAATCCCCAGAGCGGCCCTAGGCGGGTTTCACCGCTCAGTTTCGTCAATACCAGCGTAGGTACCACGATGTTGCAGGCGATATTGATGAGAAGATTTTCTCGTTTGGGCGCGGCGGTGGCTGATACTTGAGCAGTCATTTCGTTTTGCGTTCCAGAATCACGACCCGCTTAGTCGGGTCAAACCTTCCACTTCCATGCTGCTCCTCGGCGTTAACATCGATCATTGCGCTACCGTCCGCCAAGCCCGTTACCGGCAAGCGCCCGCCACGGTTGGCGGCGCTGTGGAGCCGGACCCCGTCACCCTTGCGGTCCTTGCCGAACGCGCGGGCGCCGACGGTATCACGATTCACTTGCGCGAAGACCGGCGCCACATCCAAGAGCACGACGTCTGGCGCACCCGCGAGACGATTTCCTCACGTCTCAACCTGGAGATGGCGTGTACGCCATGGATGATCGACTTTGCTCTTAAATTAAAACCCGACTCCGTCTGCCTCGTCCCCGAGAGCCGTGAAGAAATCACTACTGAAGGCGGTCTCGATGTCGTTGGCCAACGCGAACGGGTTCGTGCCTGCGTCGAAGCGATGAGTGCCGCCGGCATCGCCACCAGTCTTTTCATCGATCCCGATGAGGCCGCCATCGAAGCCTCCGCCGCGGTGAAAGCTCCTTGGGTTGAGTTACACACGGGAGCCTACGCTAACGCCTACTACGGCACCCGTCGCGCGGCTGAGTTTCAACGTCTCCGGCTCGGCGCTGTGCGCGCTCACAACCTAGGCCTTATCGTCAACGCCGGCCACGGCATCAACTACGTGAACATTGCCGAAATCCGCACGTTGCCGCATTTGCACGAACTCAATATCGGTCATAGTTTGATCAGTCGTGCGCTATTCACTGGCATCGAAGAAGCCGTCCGCGAGATGAAGGCGCGGATGAATCCCTGAGTTTATTGGCCCATGAATCTCTCTCTCCCGCCCGGTGGCGTCCTTGTTGGTATCGGTTGCGACCTTGTTGAGGTGCAACGCATCCGTGACGTACTCGAGCGCCACGGCGATCATTTCCTCGAGCGGGTGTTCACCGCTGAGGAACGTGCCTACTGTATGAGCATGGCGCAGCCGCACAAACACCTCGCCGCGCGTTGGGCTGCGAAAGAGGCGATTTCGAAAACATTCACTACCGGTATCGGCGCGGAGTTGAGCTGGAAGTCCATGTCGATCTATCACGGCGAACGGGCCGAACCGCGTGTACGCCTCGATGACCAAGCTATCGCGCTGCTCGCGCACGTCGGTGGCACGCATATTCATGTGAGTCTTTCTCATACCGAGACGACGGCTATGGCTGTCGCCGCCATCGTCCGAGCCTAAATCCATTTCGCGATGTATCAGCATGAGCCCAACGAGTTCGAGGCGGAGGAAACACCTCCGCCTCAACCGAAACCTAAACCCTCGATGGTGCCTTCGTGGGTAATGCTGGGTTTCATTGTCGGAGCGTTATTTGTTTGGGCGTTACCGAAACGAGAATCCGCGTCTACGTCTCCGCCGCCAGAAACGCCTTTAATCGAGGTTTCGGCTACGCCGCGCGTAACGACAATCGAGGCTGTGTTTGCGGAGTGGGGTCAATATGCCATATGGCATCAGGACCGCACCGAAATCGCACTGTGGAACAGTGCGACTCAGGCCTATTCCGAATGTTACGAGGTGATACGAAATGACGGCGCATTTTTCTTCCGCTCGATCACGCGATTGTCGCACCCGCTACTTACGCACGGCCCGCAGATCCATTTAGAAAATTGCCCGCTTCAATTCACTGAAACCGTGGCACAACGGACAGCATGGCTCGGTGAAAAAAATCAAGAAACCTGGCGCTCGATCAGTACTGCCGCCCGTGAAAATATGGGCATGACCCCACCCTCGATCCCTGCGCCTCGGTCCTAGCACCATGAATATTTTAAGCCACCCGATTCTCAGCTGCGAGGAAGCTCGCGCTTTTGAGGTAGCTTATTTTGGGGACGACGAAGCGCTCGAATGGACGGCGATGCAACGCGCTGGCTGCGCCGTCAGTTCTGCGCTACAACGAGATTTTAATGAGATCGGTCCATTCCCTGCGACCGCGCGGGTTCTCGTGCTCGCGGGCAAAGGCCACAACGCGGGCGATGCATTTATCGCGGCACAGAATTTACTAGAAAATAATCCGCAGGCTACCGCCGAGGTTTTGTTTTTTTTCGGCGAACGCCCGCTGCGCCCACTTGCGTGTCGTGCATGGCGCGCGCTGGTGCACGCCGCGCCCGAGCGGGTGCGTGTCATTACCGCACTGCCGCGCGACGCTTACACAATCTGTCTAGATGGTGTTTTTGGCTTTCAGTTTCGAGCGCCCGCGCACCCACGCGTCGTTGAGCTCTTCGCCCAGATCAACGCCCACCCGATCCGCTTTCGGGCCGCGGTGGATTTACCTAGCGCGGATTTATTTCAGGCTGATTTTACTTACGCTACGGGCATAGTGAAAACAACCCTGCTTCAGGCGGCGTGCGCCGGACGCGTGCGTTACCTTGATCTTGGTTTTTTTGATGGGATGAATCCGTTGCCAGCGACGAGAAACCGCCTGCTCATTCCGGAGTTGTTGGCGCCGTTGGGGGCATTGCGACCAGCGATTTCTGACAAACGCACATATGGACATGTAGCCATCCTCGGCGGCTCGCGGGGTTATCCGGGCGCGGTTTTGATGACCGCTCTGGCGGCTTTGCGCAGTGGCGCGGGCCTCGTGACGGCCTTTGTGCCGGAGACGCTGGCGCCAGCGTTCGCGGCTCGGGCGCCGGAGGTAATGTGGGTCGGCTGGCCGGAGACTCCCAGCGGCAGCCTCGCCCTTGAAGGGCAACATTTGTTGAAGGCACGGGCTGATCGGCTTGATGCATTGGTGCTTGGGCCAGGTGCGGGTCGCGAGCCGGAGACGCTCGCCCTGCTGTGCGATATCGTCGCGACTGCGGCGATACCAGTGGTGATCGACGCGGATGCTTTGCAGCCAGAAATTGTCGCTGCCGGTAATGCGCCGCGCGTGCTCACGCCTCACGCAGGCGAATGCTCGCGCATTGCCGGTACGACTTTGCCGTCGGCTACCATAGTTCGCAAAGGTCCGGTGACGCGCATTGAAAGCGGGAGCGGCCTAGGCCCAAGTTATTTTAATTTTTTCGGGGGTCCGGTGCTGGCGCGGGGTGGAAGCGGCGATGTGCTGGCCGGCTTGATCGGTGGCTTGATCGCGCAAACTCCGGGTGAATCTGAACTCGCGGCCGCGCGGGGTGTGCTCTGGCACGGACTTGCCGCGGATGCGTTGGCGCGAGCGCATGGGCAAGTGGCTGTTAGCGCGACTCAGTTGCTCGACTTTTTACCCAAAGTTTTACGATAATAGTTTGCATGAGCGAACTGACCGAGCGGCAGGCATTTTTGGTCTTAAATGCGCTGTCCAATATCGGACCAATCACGCTCAACCGACTGCTTGAAGAACTCGGTGGTGATCCGCGGACGATATTCAAGGTTGGGCGACGCCGACTGGAATCGGTCAAAGGGGTGGGGCCGCTTATCAGTGCGACACTGGCCAATTGGCCGGAGCATTTTGACCTAGCGCGCGAACAGACGCGGATGGCACAGAGTCAGGTGGATTTTATCGTTGGTGGCGAAGAGGCTTACCCAAAGTTGCTGCGGGAAATTCCCGATCCACCGATCGCTTTATATCGCAAAGGTCGCTACGATTTTTCGCAGCCATGCATTGCGATTGTCGGTTCACGGCGTTCGACGCTCTATGGTATGGCGACTGCGAAAAAAATCGGGGCGGAGCTGGCCCGGTTGGGTTTTTGTGTGGTGAGTGGATTGTCGCGTGGGATCGATACGGCGGCGCACGAAGGTGCGCTCTCGGTCGGCGGTAAGACGGCCGCGGTGCTCGGCAACGGTCTTGATATTGTTTATCCGCCGGAAAACTTAGCTCTTTATCGGCAGATCGAAGCACAGGGTGCGGTTCTTTCGGAGTTTCCCCTCGGACGTCGAGCGGATAGGCAGTCCTTCGCGATGCGCAATCGCATCGTCGCCGGCATCTGCGAGGCGACCGTGGTGATTGAAAGCGAGGTGGATGGCGGCGCGATGATCACGGCGCGTTTCGCGGGCGAACAAGGGCGATTGCTCTTCGCTGTGCCCGGTCGAATTGACCAGCCGAGCAGCTCGGGTTGTCACCAATTGATTCGCGATGGAGCAACGTTGCTAACCTGCGTCGATGATCTGCTTTCAGAATTAAACTACCTCGATGGCTTGCGGCCCGCGCCGATCTCGGAAAAACCCGGCACGCCGGAAGGTACGCCAGCTAATCTGACGGTGGATGAGGCGCGGGTGTTCGCGTGTTTTGCGGGTGGCGCGCAATTGACTCCCGATGCGCTCGCGGAACTCACGGGTTTGGCCGCCGCGCCCCTCTCGGCGGTACTTCTGATTCTCGAGCTCAAGCGAGCCATCGCCAAGCGCGTCGATGGCGCCTTCGAGGCGCGGAGTTAGCACCGTATTTAACCCGGCGGCCAGGCGAGCGGACGACGGGCAAGGAGGTGCACGTGCAGGTGTGGGACAGATTCACCGCCGTCGGGGCCGTTGTTCACGACGAGACGGAATCCGTTATCGAGTTGGAGTTTTTTCGCTACCTTGCCGGCGGTTAGCAAGAGGTGACCGAGTAATGCTTGATCGTCGCTCGTGGCGGCGCCGATGCGCGGCAGGGCTTTTTTGGGGATGATCAGCAGGTGGACCGGCGCTTGGGGTTGGACGTCATGCAAGACGATGCACTGTTCGTCCTCGTGCTCGATTTTGGCGGGGATTTCGCGAGCGATGATACGCTCAAAAATGGTCTTAGACATGAGCGGAGGTTGTCGGCGAAATCAGCAGATGACACGGCGGAATTTTCATCGGCCGCTGGGGTTTTTTAGCAGCTCGATCGGCTTAGATAAACAGCAGGTGTAAATCTGCGTTACGTGCGGTGCGGGCGGCGGTGAGTTCGCGGATGAAGGCGAGGGCTTCGCTGTAATCACGTTGCCGGCGGGGTGTGGCGCGCAGGGAGGCTGGAAGCAGGGCAGGGCGAAGGTTAGTGACGAGCAACGTGGACTCGCGGAAGGCTGCGAGTTGTTTAAGACCGGTCATGATACCTGCGCGTGTAAAAAGCGGTGTGGCGGCGTGGGGCGTGGCGGCTGCATCCCAGTGGAAGAAGCCATGTTGGGGGAGCTCGGCGAAACGTCGGGCGAGGAGTGTGGCAGCGGCGGCGTTGAAGGCGTTGTCAAATGTCGCGGCAAATTCGGGGTGCGCGGCGGTCTGGGTTTCGAGTTCGCCGAGACTGAAGGTGATGGCGGTCTTGATTTGCTCTGCGAGATAGAGGTCGCGGCCGGTGACGTGCGCGAAGAGCTCGTTAATAAAATGCAGGCGACGGAGATCGTCGCGGGAGCGCGTCATTTCTGCGGTTTGCCCAGACTGCTGATCTCGTCGACGAATTCGGTTACGTCGCGAAATTCTTTATAAACACTGGCGAAGCGCACGTAGGCAACTTGATCAATGTTGCGGAGACGTTGCATGACCCCGTGGCCCAGCGCGTGCGAAGGAATCTCGGTGTCAAATTGGGCTTCGACCGAATCCATGACATCTTCGACCAGCATCGTGATTTGTTCGAGGTCGACAGGTCGTTTGTGGCAGGCGGCTCGTACAGCGCGGACTAGTTTCTCGCGGTCAAATTCTTCGCGGCGGCCGTCGCGTTTGATGACCACGACCCCGTCACGAAGGACGGCTTCGGTTGTGCTGTAACGATGGCCGCATTCCAGGCATTCTCGGCGGCGGCGGATGGTGGAGCCTTCCTTGCTGATACGAGAATCTATGACCTTGTCCTCGATTGAGGTGCATTTGGGGCAGCGCATGGTCAGGAGAGTGACAGAAAATTTTTCAAAATGTTCATCCCGCCTTCGGTCGCGATGGACTCGGGGTGGAATTGCACTCCCCAGATCGGGAGCGTGCGGTGGCGCAGGCCCATGACCTCACCCTCGGCGGTCTCGGCGGTGATCTCCAAAGCGGCCGGAAAAGTGGCGCGGTCTACGAGCAGCGAGTGGTAGCGCGTCGCGGCGAATCCTTGGGGCATACCGTGGAAGACGTCGGTATTTTTATGCAAGATTGGCGAGGTCTTGCCGTGCATGAGGCGGTTGGCGCGTACGACCTGGCCGCCGTAAAAATGGCCGATGGATTGGTGCCCAAGGCAGACGCCAAGGATGGGCTTCACGCCGGCGAAAGCCTTGATCATATCGAGCGAGACCCCGGCTTCGGCGGGCGAGCAAGGTCCGGGTGAAATCAGGATACGATCCGGGTTGAGCGCTAGGGCTTCGGCCGGGGTTATCTGGTCGTTGCGAAACACGCGTTGGCTTACGCCCAACTGGCCAAAATATTGGACCAGGTTGAAGGTGAAGGAGTCGTAGTTGTCGATGACGAGGAGCACGGTAGTCGGTTATGTACTACCTCGTGGATTGACAGCGGGGTCAAGCGCGCGGGTAGGGTGGGGCGCTGCTATGCCCGATCATTTCCAGTTGTTAAAGACCGATACCGCCACTGCTGCCCGTCGGGGTCGCTTACGCACGAGGCACGGTACTATCGAGACGCCGATCTTTATGCCCGTTGGCACGCAGGGCACGGTGAAATCACTTACGCCCGCGCATTTGCGCGAGATCGGATCCCAGATCATCCTTGGCAACACGTACCACCTCAATCTGCGCCCGAGCTCCGAGTTGATCCATGAGCTCGGTGGGTTGCATAAATTTATGGGCTGGGATGGTCCAATCCTCACCGACAGTGGCGGATTTCAGGTGTTTTCGTTGGCGAAATTGCGCGACATCCGAGATGACGGTGTGGCGTTTCAGTCGCATTTGGACGGTAAGAAACTTTTCCTAGGGCCCAAAGAGGTTATGGGCATTCAGCAAAATTTGGGCAGCGATATCGCGATGGTGATCGATGAGTGCCCACCCTGGCCCTGCGAACGTGACGCATGCGCGCAGGCCGTGGCGCGGAGCTATCGTTGGGCGCAGCAATGTAAACAAATCGCTACGGATAATGGATTTCTCGGTGCGGGTCACCATGTCTTCGCGATCGTGCAGGGTTCCACCTTTGACGATTTGCGGCGCGAGGCGGCAGAGTCTTTGGCCGCACTGGATTTTCCCGGCTACGCCGTGGGCGGCGTGAGCGTGGGTGAACCCGAACCGGAAATGCTCAAACAAGTCGGAGCCACCACACCATACATGCCGGTGAACAAACCGCGCTACACGATGGGTCTCGGCACGCCCCCGCAGTTATTGAAGATGATCGCGCTCGGAGTGGATATGTTTGATTGCGTGCTGCCGAGCCGAGTCGCACGCAACGGGCTGGTTTTCACGCCCGATGGTCCGATCAACCTCAAGAACGAAAAGTACCGCAGCGATCCGCGGCCTATTGTCGAAGGTTTGGATAATTACACGTGTCGAAATTTCTCCCGCGCTTACTTGCGCCACCTTACGGTCGCGGGTGAAATCTTGGCCTCGACGCTGTGCACGCTGCACAATTTGCATTTTTACCTCGATCTCATGGCGCAGGCTCGGGCGCATATTGAAGCGGGTGATTACGCGATGTGGCATTTGGCTTGGGTGGCCCGCTATGAAGCGGGGGCAGCCGCGCGGGTGGCTTAAGCTCCGCTCTCGCCTTACACGCGGAGCTGGTTTTGCTTTTGCTTAGAAACACTCCTTTTTCTCATGCGTATTCTCGTTACCGGCGGCGCCGGCTTTCTCGGTTCTCATCTTTGCGATCGGCTTATTGCTGAAGGCCATGAAGTAACGGTCATCGACAATCTCTTCACCGGTCGAAAGCAGAACATCGCGCATCTGCTCGAGCATCCGCGTTTCGAATTCGTGCGTCACGACGTGATCGATCCCTTTAAGTACGAGGTCGATCAAATCTACAATCTCGCCTGTCCGGCCTCGCCTCCGCACTACCAGTATAATCCGATCAAGACGATTAAGACCTCCATCTTAGGTTCGATTAATTGCCTCGGTCTGGCCAAGCGCGTGAAGGCACGCGTGTTTCAGGCTAGTACGAGCGAGGTTTATGGTGACCCGCACGTCCACCCGCAGCCGGAAAGCTACTGGGGTAACGTTAACCCCATCGGTAAACGCTCTTGCTACGACGAAGGCAAACGCTGCGCCGAGACACTGTTCTTCGACTATCACCGTGAACACAAAGTCGATATTCGCGTCGTCCGCATTTTTAACACCTATGGCCCGCGCATGCACGAGTCCGACGGCCGCGTCGTCTCTAACTTCATAGTGCAGGCGCTGCGCGGCGAGGACATCACGATCTACGGCGACGGTTCGCAAACGCGTTCGTTTTGCTACGTCGATGATTTGATTGAGGGCTGGCTCCGCCTGATGGCTCAGACCGAGACGGTCGGCCCGATGAACCTCGGCAATCCCAGCGAGTTCACGATGCTTCAACTTGCTGAGCTCACACTCAAACTCGTCGGCGGTAAATCCAAGATTGTGCACAAGCCCCTCCCCTCCGACGACCCCAAGCAGCGCCGGCCTGACATTACGCTCGCCCAAAAAGTCCTCAATTGGGAGCCCAAGGTGCCACTTGAAGAAGGCCTACAACGCACCATCGCCTACTTCAAACCACGGGTTTGATGGATATTAATGTTAACCAACACTTAATATAGGTTGGCTGTTGGTCGTTACCTTGCGCCATCGCTGGTTTGCTGCTGCTTTCAAATATTTTAGGGTCCCCGTTTTTTTAACTCGGGTTGCCCGATTATTTCTTCATTTGCCAAGCCCATGGCCCAAGCTACGCTCTCGCCCCCTTCATGCTCTCGTTTCTCTTTAAACGTTTCTCCGGCCGTCATTATCGTAAGTTTCTCGAAAAAAGCCGTCCTATCGTTGCGCGCATTAACGAGCTTGAGCTGAGCTACCAAGTTCTCACCGACGAGCAACTTCGCGCCAAGACCGACGAATTCCGCGCTCGTATCGCGGCCGCCACCGACAAACGCGCAGCGCTCGACGAGATTCTTCCCGAAGCTTTTGCTACCGTCAAAAGTGCCGCCCGCCGGCTAAGCGGACGTAAAGTCATTGTCTGTGATCATGAACTCACCTGGGACATGGTGCATTTTGACGTGCAGCTAATCGGCGGCATGGCGATCCACGAAGGCAAGATCGCCGAAATGGCCACCGGTGAAGGCAAAACTCTCGTCTCCACGCTCCCTCTTTATCTCAACGCCCTCACCGCTCGCAACACTCAGCTCGTCACCGTCAACGACTACCTCGCCCGTCGCGATTCTGAGTGGATGGGACATCTTTATAATTTCCTCGGTGTCTCTGTGGGCTGCATCCAGCAACAAATGTCCCCCGACCTTCGTCGTGAGATGTATGGCCGCGACATCACTTACGGTACTGCCAGTGAATTCGGTTTCGATTATCTCCGCGACAATGGCATGGCCACGCGCAAAGAAGACCAAGTCCAGCGCGACCACTGGTTCTGCATCGTGGACGAAATCGACTCCATCCTCGTCGACGAAGCCCGCACGCCACTCATCATTTCAGGCCCGGCGCCGATCGAACGTGAGCAACCCTTCACGCGTATTAAGCCGCCCATCGACCGTCTCGTTAACGACCAGACGCGGCTCTGTAATCGCTTCGTTTCCGACGCGATGGCCCTACTCGAAAAACCTGCGTCGACTCCTGAGGAACGCGACACCGCCGCTCGCAAGATGCTACAGGTGAAAATGGGCAACCCCAACAACAAGCAGCTCCTACGCCTCCTCGAGACTCCCGACTGGCGCAAGCTCCTCGATAAGGTCGAGACCGACCTCAATTCCGACCTCAACAAAGACGAACTCTACCGCCTCAAGGAAGACCTCCTCTACGTCGTCGACGAGCGTCAGCATCAAGCCGACCTAACCGAAATCGGTCGCAAGCAACTCCGGCCCGACAACGCCGACGCGTTCGTCTTGCCCGACCTCGCCACCGAATTTTCTGACATCGAGAAGGACACCGCCTCGACCCCCGAACAACGCGAAGCCAAGAAACTCGCTGCGCAAAATCGCTACGCCGAAATTTCCGAGGAGATCCACGCTATTTCGCAGCTTCTCCGCGCATATTCTCTCTACGAGCGCGACGTCGAATACGTTGTCCAAGAAGGCAAGGTCATGATCGTTGATGAAAATACCGGCCGCGTCATGCCCGGTCGCCGTTGGTCCGACGGACTCCATCAAGCCGTCGAGGCCAAGGAAGGCGTTATGATCGAGCGCGAGACGCGGACCTACGCCACAATCACGATCCAAAATTACTTCCGCATGTATGAGAAACTCGCGGGCATGACTGGTACCGCCGAGACCGAAGCCACCGAGTTTCAAGACATCTACCGCCTCGCCGTCCAAGTCATTCCGACCAATCGCCCCTGCATCCGCGTTGATCGCAACGACTCCATTTTCAAAACGCGGCGCGACAAATTTAACGCCGTCGTTAAAGAAATCGAAGCGGCTAACAAGCGCGGACAGCCCGTACTCGTCGGTACGGTCAGCGTTGAGTCTTCGGAGGTGTTATCGCGGATGTTGAAACGCGCCGGCGTGATTCACGCCGTCCTCAACGCCAAATTCCACCAGCAAGAAGCTGAGATCGTCTCCCGCGCTGGCCAGCGCAGTGCGGTCACTATCGCCACTAATATGGCCGGCCGTGGTACCGACATTAAACTTGGTGAAGGCGTTCGCGAACTTGGTGGTCTCATGGTCATCGGCACCGAGCGCCACCAATCCCGCCGCATTGACCGCCAGCTCCGCGGTCGCTGCTCGCGTCAGGGTGATCCTGGTCTTACGAAATTTTTCCTCTCGCTTGAAGACGAGCTCATGCGCCTTTTCCTCCAAGGAAACCTCGCATCGCGCCTCATGGAAGGCTCGATGAAGGAAGGCGAAGAACTCGAGCATCCGTGGCTTAACCGCTCGATCGAGAGCGCGCAGAAAAAAGTTGAGCAACAGAATTTCTCCGTCCGCAAACGTCTGTTGCAATATGACGACGTACTCAACCAGCAGCGCGAAGTCATTTACGGCATTCGCAACGCCGCGATCCATTCCGAGCGCCCGAAAGAGATCATCTTTGAACAAGTCGGTGAAGAAATCATTTCGCGCCTCGCGGTCGCGGGTTTCGGTGAAAAAGGCGGCGCTACCGTCTCCGGCATTGAAAGCCTCGTCGGTTGGCTGAACACCCATTTCCCAATCAGCGTCACCGCCGCCGAACTTACGGGTAACGATCCCGAGGAGCTCAGCGCCAAGCTCGTCGAACGCGTGAAACAAGCCTACGCGGTCAAAGAATCCGTCGAGGTGTCTGATGCGCTGGGGGCGCTTGAGCGCTATGTCGTGATTAACGCCATCGATCACCACTGGCAGGAACACCTCACCGAGATGGAAAATCTCCGCCAGTCCGTCGGCCTGCGCAGCTACGGCCAGAAAGATCCGCTCGTGGAGTACAAGAGCGAGGCCTATAAATATTTCGAGGAGCTCATGACTAATGTGCGGCTCCAGATTTGCACCGGACTTTTCCGGAGTGCGTCCAATATCGAGAGTTTTGAAAATATGCTCTCGCTTTTGAGTCGCACCGCCCGAGCCGTCGGCCCCGCTGATGCGCCTGCGGCGCCACGCTTGGAGACGAGCACGACAGTCACTGGCGGCGGCACCTCCGAAGGGGCCCCTGAAGCGGCTCCTGAGATTCAGTTACCCAAAGTCACGATCCGCCGCGAGACCCCGAAAGTCGGCCGCAATGATCCATGCCCCTGTGGCAGCGGTAAAAAATTCAAAGCCTGTCACGGCGCGTGAGTCCGGCTGAGTCAACGATCGGGCTCGATCCCTACGCGCCCCAACCCTCGTTCTGGCGCGATCAGGCGGATTACGTGACGGCTGCGGTTGTCTTTGTGTTCACCGTGGCGCTCACGGTGTTGGCATTTCCGCCTTACACGACTCCAGAGCTCGCCTATGCTTGCCTCGTGCCCGGTTTATTTTGGGCCTATCGCCGTCCGCGATTTAAACTCTATGTCGGCACGATGTTGGCCGCGCAGGCGCTCGCATGGACAATTTTACTGGGTTGGTTGCACCACGTGACCTGGGTGGGGCTTTTTTTGCTCGGCCCTTTTATCGGTTTATGGGTGGGTACTTGGTTCCTCGCGGCTTGGTGGGCGTTGCCGCGCATGGTGGGGTGTACGACGCCCGTGCGTTTGATGGTGCTGCTCGGGCTCGCGGGTTTGTGGTGCATCAATGAGTGGCTGCGCACGTTTGTACTCGGTGGTTTTCCTTGGCTGCCGCTTGCGGCGAGCCAATGGGAACGCGTGAGTGTCCTGCAGCTCGCGGCTTACACAGGCCAGGGTGGGGTGGCCTTTGTGCTCGTCGCCATGAATTTGGGTTTCGCAGCATATGCGCACCGGTTATTTTGCGAGGGCGTCACAGGACTTAACAAGCGCAGCCAAGAATTTTTTCTCGCGGTTTTTTTACTCTTCGTGGCTTTAAGTGTGCATGTGCAGGATACGTTTAATCGCGCCCCGTATTACACCACATTGGGGCGGGTGGCTTTCGTGCAACCTTACGTGCCACAAGAGGTTAAATGGGATCCGATGAAGGCGCCGGGTATCATCGCGACGTTAGAAAAAACCACCCTCGCAGCGGCGACGACCAAGCCCGATCTTATAATCTGGCCCGAGGCCGTGACGCCCTGGGCCGTGCGGGGCGATTCCAACGTGCGCGACTTCACGGAGTCTTTGGTGAAGCGCGCGGGTACATCTTTACTGCTGGGCTCTATCGCGATCGAGGATCTAGGCCGGCCCGAGGAGCGTTGGCTCAATGGTGCGTTTTTGGTGACACCAGACGCCGGTCTGCAGCCTACCTACTACGCCAAACGCAAACTTGTCCCCTTCGGCGAATTTGTGCCGTTTCGGCCGATCTTAGGTTGGCTTAAGAAATTCGTGCCGATCGGCGAGGATTTCGCGCGCGGCAAGGAGCCGTCCTCCCTGTTGGTGTCCATGCGCGGAGAGCAGATCGCTTTTGGCGCGTTGATTTGTTATGAAGATATTTTTCCAGCGTTGGCTCGCTCGAGTGTTTTGTCGGGTGCCGATGTGCTCACGGTTGTGACCAACAACGGGTGGTTCGGCGAAGGTGGTGCGACGTATCAACACGCCGCTCATTCTGTTTTGCGCGCTGTGGAAAATCGCCGCCCCGTACTGCGCTGTGGCAATGGCGGCTGGAGTGGATGGATCGACGAATTTGGCAATGCGCGCTTCACAATGCGGGAGGAAAATGGAAATATTTATTTCCGCGGGGCCCAGGTTGCTACCGTCGCACGTGACTCCCGCTGGATCGGGCGCACGAGTTTTTATACCAGGCACGGTGATTGGTTTGTGCTGTTGAGTCTGGCGCTAGCGGCGGCGGCTTATTTTTTGCTTTCGAGTCACGCTTCGGTGCGATCAAGGCCTTGATTTTACGGACTGTCCGTTGGACCGCGCTTTGCGTCGGCGGTTAGGATTTCTGCCTCTGTATATGCCTCCGTTATTTAACCCAGCGGATGGCCTAGCCCCTGTAAAACCCTATGCAACGTCCCTCCGTCTCCGCTTCCCGTCGTATTGTGACTACGCTTCCCGCCTTCGCGTGTGTGCTCGCCGGTCTTGTTGCCACCGCATACGCCCAGTCCACCGCTGAAACTCCCGAGATCGCCGCGCGCAATGCCGCCGCTAAAGCCGCTGCCGCCAAAACTCCCGATCTTTCCAAAGACGGCGCGGTTGTGCTCACCCCCTTTCAGGTTAACTCGACGAAGGATTCAGGTTACTTCGCGGAAAACACCCTCGCTGGTTCCCGTCTTAACACTAACTTGGCCGATCTCGCCGCTTCGATCACGGTCGTAACCAAACAGCAGATGGACGACACTGCCGCTTTGGACATCAACGACGTGTTCAAATACGAAGCCAGCACGGAAGGCTCTAGCTCCTACACTCCTTCGATCACGGATCGTGGCACAGCCAAGGACTCCATTGCCGGTTACAGCTTCGGCAATAACGGCGACTCCTCCACTAACGCCCAAGCCAATCGTGTCCGTGGTTTGGCGGCTCCCGATGCGGCTATTAACAATTTCCCGACAAATAACCGCATTCCCTTTGATTCTTACAACACCCAGTCGGTTGAAATCACCCGCGGGCCGAACTCCCTTCTTTTCGGCCTTGGTACACCTGCTGGTATCGTAAATCAGACCTCAGCCCAGGCAGCCCTGAATCGTAATACCAATCAGGTTGTGATGCGCACCGATCAATACGGCTCCTTCCGTACCTCGCTCACGATGAACCGCTCGTTGCTCAAGGACAAACTCGCCGTCTACGGCGCGTTTCTCTACAACGATCAACAATTTCAGCGTAAACCCTCACGTGATCTAACTCGTCGTGAATACGGCGCGCTCACCTACAAGCCTTTCAGTAAGACCGTCATCCGTGGCTTTGCAGAAAACTATCAAAACAACGCCAATCGTCCCAACTCACTTACCCCACGTGATTTTGTCACCCCGTGGTTTGCGGCTGGCCGCCCTGTTTACGATCCGACCACCCGCATGATCACGGTGCTCGATTCGAACCGCGTCGTAGGCCCATACGTCTCCAATATCAACTCCCCTGGCTACAATGCCGCCGTTAACACTGTCCTCGGGGCCGGCGCTCCCAGCACCATCACCTCGCCGCAATTCGTCCCTGGCATTCAGTTTGACGATACTTCTCGTCCTCTGCGCCTGATCGACGGCGGCCAATCGATTGCCTACTTCCAGCGTAACCCGGTCCTCTACGCGCCGGCTCAGACCAACCCCGCGACCGCGACCCCCACGCCTGCTTCCTTGGGCTGGGTCACCGGCGACTCCCGCTACTTGATGCTCGATCGTCAGTGGTCTTCCTCGGTCAATTTACCGATCCCCACGGCGCTGATAAACGGCAAAACCTACACCTACGGTAGCTACCAAATCCCCGGCGTCACCAATAAGGCGATCTACGACTGGACAAAATATAATCATCTGCAGACCAACTTCGCCAAGGTCCGAGCCTCCAATTATAATTTGGAACTCGAACAACAAATCCTCCCCGACCTGTTCTTCAGTGCGGGTTGGCTCCGTCAGGACGTTGAGAGCGTGGAAAATTACACGATGAATCAGCTCACGGGCGCCACCATCCAGGTCGACACGAATCAAAAACTCGTCGACGGCACCCCGAACCGATATTTCGGGCTCCCGTTCGTCTCTGAAGGTGTGGGCGGCGGTATCGATACGTTCTATACACCTCAGACTGATGATAACTACCGCGCCATGCTCGCATACGACTTGGACATGACCAAGCGCAACGGTCTGCTCAAGTGGCTCGGCCACCATCGTCTCCTTGGCCTCTGGTCGCAGCAAAACGTCGACCGCGCGGTCGAACGTTGGCGCAATGGCTTTGTTGGCGGTGATGCTGATGGCACTCTGCGTTACGTGCCCAACCTCACTATCCCCGGTCGCGACTTAGCGACTGCCACCTCTCTAATGCGCAAATATTATATGGCTAGCCCCGGCGGCGCCCAAGGTGTTTCCACGCACTCGGCTGGTTTCTACGGTAACCAAGGCTGGAACTCTCCCGCGACTTCACAAATCCAAGTCTACAATTATAACACTGGCCAATTCCAGAACGACACGGTCGTTGAACAATCCACCTTCTCCAGCGCCGGCAGTTTCCGCACCCGTCGCGAGGTTAAGAGCTGGACGCTCGCCGCCCAAAGCTACCTCTGGGAGGACCGCCTCATTGCCACCTTCGGTTTCCGCCACGACGATTACCGCGCCCGCATTACCTCGCCTGGTGCTCTAACCGACGTCAAAGGCAAGGTTACTGAAGCCGCCCTCACCAACGCTCAACTCTTCAACAACGGTGTCTCCGGTATCATCAACCACGATCTCGTCATGAGTCGCTGGGGCCGTTGGGACGAACTCCAAGGCGACACCAAAACCGTCGGCGCCGCCTTCCGTCCGCTTAAAAACCAGGGTTTCATCCGCCGTATGGTGGGCGAAGACACACTCGCTTCCGAGTTTCTCCAAAGTCTGACGTTCTACTATAATAAATCCGACAATTTTAACCCGCCCGCCACTTACCAGACAGATTACTTCTTTAAACCCCTTCCTAAGCCCACCGGCTCCGGTAATGACAGTGGCATCGGCTTTAACCTCTTCCGCAATAAGCTCGTTGTCCGCCTAAACTGGTACGAGAATCAAAGCCAAAACGAGCGTACTGGCGCCGCTGGTACGCTACTGACCCGACTGGCTTATTCCGATACCACCACCGGCCTCGCCTGGGCCAGCGCGGTGCAACGCATCCGCAACGGCGTTGCTGCCGGCCGCTCGCTCAATGACATCATTGCGGTCTCCAACTGGAACTCAGACACCGTCAACCCTGTTAACGATCCGGCCAATCAACAAAAAATCTACGACCTGATCAAACTTCCGCTCAATTATTACAGCGGTCTTAGCTCCGGCGCCACGCAGGAAAGCAAAGCCAAGGGCCTAGAGCTTCAGCTCACCTACAATCCGCTCCCGAACTGGACCATGAAGGTTACCGGCAGTAAGCAACAGAGCACCTACACCAATATTGCGCCCCAATACGACGCTTGGCTCGCCGAGCGTCTTCCTAAGTGGACGACTAATTCCGCCTCTGATATTCCTGACTTTGTCGACCCCACCACCAGTCGTCGCTGGTCGCTCAAAAACTTCTGGACCGGCTACGGTTATTCTAGCGTTGCGCAGATTGAAAATACCGACGGCAACACCAGTGCTCAAGCGTACTTCAATAATGTTGTGGCTTCGCAGGTTGCCCTCGCCAAAGCCCTTGAAGGTGCTCGCTCACCCCTTGAGCGCCAATACCACGCATCATTCCTGACCAATTACAATTTCACGGGCGGTAAGCTCAAAGGCTTCGCCGTTGGCGGTAGCGAACGCTGGGAATCCCGCGCTGCGATCGGTTTCTTCGGTAAAGTCGGTGACCCCATCAACTCCCCCACCGTCATCAATCTTAACGACGTGAATCGGCCTGTTTACGACTCCGGTAATTACTTCACCGATTTGTGGGTTTCTTACTCCCGTAAAGTTTTCAATAACAAGATTGGCTGGAAACTGCAGCTCAATGTGAACAATGCCACCGAGAATGGCCGCCTTATGCCGACCCAGGTCAATTTCGACGGTACGCCTTGGGCCTTCCGTATTATCGACTCACGCCAATTCATCCTCACCTCGACGTTCAACTTCTAATCGCGGCTTGATCCGCGTGGTTCTTCAGCTCCCTCGTAATTGAGGGAGCTTTTTTTTGATCTGTCGGGCTGCATCTAAATCCGGCATTACGATTACTGCCCCATGGCTCTGCTCTCACCCCGCTCCTCTTTATTTGCCGCATGGTTCACGCGCTTCGTTCCGCTCGTACTCGTATTGGCTATCGCGATCGTCTACGCCCGAAGTCTCCACGCACCGTTTCTCTTCGACGATGCCGACGCGGTGCAACGCAACCCCACAATTCGCCGGCTCGATTCTTGGGCTATATTAAATCCACCTGCTGACGGCAGTACTACTACGGGTCGTCCTGTAGTGAATCTATCTTTCGCGCTTAACTACGCTATCAGTGGTGAAGCGGTTTGGAGTTATCACGCGCTCAACCTCGCGCTCCACACGTTCGCCGCGCTCGCGCTCCTCGGTCTTTTACGTCGCACGCTCATAACCTTGGATCCTTCAGCTGCGACATATCCGACCGCGCTGGCCGGGTTGGTCGCACTTCTCTGGGCGTTGCACCCGTTGCAAACAGAAACGGTCATCTGCATCGCACAGCGCACCGAGTCCCTGTGCAGCTTGTTTTATCTGCTCACGCTCTACGCGTTCTCTCGGGCCTGCGTTGAGCCCAATCACCACTCGCGACGCTGGCTCGTCATTTGCGTTGCCGCCTGCCTCCTCGGCATGGCGACCAAAGAAGTAATGGTGAGCGCGCCGCTCATTGTGCTGCTTTACGATCGTACGTTTATCGCGCGCAGCTTTGTGGCTGCGTGGCGCCGGCGTCAGGGTTTTTACGTCGCGCTCACGGCCACTTGGATACTGCTCGTTTATCTTGTTCTGCAAAATAGTGGCTCGCGCGGTACCGCCGCCGGTTTCGGGTTGGGGGTCACGCCGTGGACTTATCTACTAAAACAAGTCGAAGCTCTCGTGCTTTATTTGCGCCTCTCGATTTGGCCGCATCCACTTGTGCTCGATTACGGTACGGCGTTGCCGAGCTCTCCTGTTGAAGTGGTTTGGCAGGGCTTAGTTGTGCTCGCACTCCTCGGAGGTACGATCTGGGCGCTTGCGCGAAGGCCGGTGCTCGGTTTTGCGGGCGCCTGGTTTTTTCTCATCCTCGCGCCGAGTTCGAGCTTCATCCCCCTGATCACGCAAACCGTCGCCGAGCACCGGATGTACCTTCCTCTTGCGGCGGTTATCGCTGGGTTAGGGCTCGGGGTGGTCCGCCGTTTTGGCCCGCAGGCGCTCTGGTTTTTGGCTGCAATAATTTCGCTCTTCGCTGGCGCGACGATTGCGCGCGTGTCCGATTATCGCGATGCTATTACGATGTGGAGTGCCACCACACAGCACGTTCCAGCACAGGCGCGCGTGTGGACTCATCTCGGTGCTGCCTACCTCGCAGCCAATCGTCCCCTTGAAGCCCTCGCGTCGTTGGATCGGGCGCTCGCTTTAAATCCCGTCGACCACGCCGCCCGTCGCAACCGCGCTCTCGCGTTGCTTGCACTGGGGCGCGCCGACGAAGCTGCTGTTATTTTCGAGACGTTGCCTGCTCGTGAACCCGGCGAGGCCGTCGAGTACTTCGCGCTCGGTAACGCATTTGCCCGCGACGGCAAATTCCCCGAGGCCGTCGCCGCTTACACGCGCACTGTTACGCTGGACCCTGCGCACGTGGCTGCTCGCGCCAATCTCGGCAATGCGCTTCTCGTCTCTGGTCGCGCCCGCGAAGCCATTGTGGCCTACGAAGCGGCCTTACGGCTCAATCCAGCAGATCGTGGATTGCTTGAGAATCTCGCCATCGCCCGCGAAATGGCCGCCGCTCGCCGCTAAAGGTTTTTTTAAGATCGAAAATTTTCACCGGCTTTTCGCCTGACAACAACGCGCCAGGCTCTGAGATTTTACCTGATGTCTCCCCAACTTCTTCGTCGCGCCGTTGAGGCGCTCTCCACGTTCAAGATTGAGACGCCCTCATGGGGCTTCGCCGATACGGGCACGCGCTTCGGAAAATTTTTCCAAGACGCCGCCGCCATCGACATGAACGATAAGCTCGCTGATGCCGGTCATGTGCACGCACTCACGGGCTGCTGCCCGACGGTGGCCGCGCACGTACTTTGGGATTTCAAGGCCGGGGAAGACCCTAAGACAGTAGTCAAACTCGCGCGCAAACACGGCGTAAAAATCGGCTCAATCAATCCAAACCTCTTCCAAGACCAGTGCTACAAATGGGGTGCGTTTGCTAATAACGACGCAGCCATCCGCGCGCGTGCCGTCGCTCATTGCGTCGACTCGGCGAAGATCATGCAGGCTGTCGGCAGCGAGTACCTTTCGTTATGGTTTGCCGAAGGCACGAGCTATCCTGGCCAAGATAATATCCGTGCCCGCAAGGCGTTTTTCGAGCAGAGCCTCAAAGAGTTGCACAAGAGCATTGGGCCGAAACAGACGATGCTCGTGGAATATAAACCGTTCGAGCCCGCCTTTTACGCGACCGACATCGCCGATTGGGGCATGGCCTACATTCTCGCCAAGAAAGCCGGTCCACGCGCAAAGGTGCTCGTCGACACCGGTCACCATTACGTCGCGCAAAATATCGAACAGATCGTCGCTTGGCTCCTCGATGAAGACATGCTCGGCGGTTTTCATTTCAACGACCGCCGCTACGCCGATGACGATCTCACGCTCGGTTCCATCGACCCGTATCAGGTTTTCCGCATTTTCCACGAGATTCACACCTTCGCCGCCGAGCGCGGGCGCCAGCCGAAGATCGCCTACATGATCGACCAATCGCACAACGAGAAACCCAAGATCGAAGCGACGATTCAGACGGTGATCATGGCTCAGGAGCTCTACGCTAAGGCCGCCCTGGTCGATCATGTTGCCCTCCGCCGTGCACAGGCCGCCAATAACGTCGTCGACGCCGAACTCGTCTTGAAAAAAGCATTCTTCACCGACGTCTCACCTGCGCTCGCCGCTTGGCGTAAGTCCAATAAACTCCCCGCTGATCCCCTCGCGGAACACCGCCGCACGGGCTACGCCCGTAAGGCTGCGGTTGAGCGCAAACTCCGCCGCGCGGCCCTCGGCATCGGCCAGGCTGGCAGCTACGCCTAAGTCGAAGCGCAGGAGATTTTTTTTTCGCTCTCAGCTTTGCCCGCCGCGGCCCGCTTTAGGGTGCGGCGGGCTTTGATTTTTCAGCGTAAAAATGCGTGCACTCGGCTCATCCGACGCGCTAGCTCGTGCTCGCCAATAACCCCTTTACCCATGAGCACTCCTTCTTATCGCCTCACGTCCGAACAACAGAAGTTTTACGCCGACAACGGCTACCTCCTAGGCTTGCCGCCAATTTTCTCCCGCGCGGAGATGGATCGCATCAACGCCGAGTTGCCTAATATCCTCGCTCTGCTCGAGCCCGGTGAGACCTCGAAAGACATCCGCGAATGGCATGAAGCCAGCACTTACCTTTACGAAATCGCGATGCACCCACGCATTCTCGACCTCGTCGAGGGGATCCTTGGAAAAAATTTTTACATGTGGGCGAGTAGCTTTTTTATTAAAGAACCGCATACGAATTCTACCGTGGGCTGGCATCAAGACGCCTATTACTGGCCGATGACACCTCACAACTCCGTCACCGTCTGGCTCGCTTTTGACGATGTCGATGAGGTCAACGGCGGCATGAAACTGCTCCCCGGCTCACACCGCGGCGGCATCATCAAACATAAGAAATCACTCACGACTTCCTCCGTGCTCACGCTCGAGCTAGCCGACGGTTCCGATTTCAGCGCCGACAACGCCATCCAGTTCCGCCTTAAAGCCGGCGAATGTTCGCTGCACGACGATCGCGCCATTCACGGATCCCCCGCCAATCCAAGTGACCGCCGCCGAGCGGGCCTTACGGTTCGCTACTCGGGCACCAACGTCAAAAACGACCTCGCGGTGAACCCGAATTTTAAAACCTATCTCTGCCGTGGCGTGGACGAGTTTCGCCATAATCCCATCGGTGTGCCTCCGACCACTCGTTACGGTCGTCCGAGCTTCAAGGCCGTGAGTAACGAAGAAGCCGGTAAAGGCTAAGTTGCTTTCTTAGCGGGGCGTTTGCGCGCCCCGCGCACCTTGCCTCGATCAGAAACCGGGAAACGGTTTCGCGCGTTGGCAGAGTTGGAGCGGGATACCCCAAGGGTCTCTTAGCATGATGAGCAGGGAGCCGTCGGGTTGCGGTTCTTCGAGGAAGAGCTTCGCGCCTGCGGCTTCAAGACGCGCGCGGTCGGCACGGGCGTCGGTCGTATAAAGCGCGAAATGAAAACACAGCGGATGTGCCGCAGCGTAATCAGGGATTGCGGCGCTGGGGTTATGATAAATTTCAACGGTCACGCGGCCTGTATCATCAGCTAAAAAGTGCGTGAACGGCGCGTCTTCTCGGCGTCGTGCGATTTGAAAGCCCGCGTGGCTGACGTACCATGCGGCCATGGCACGGGGATCGGTAACATTAAGAGCGAAATGTTCGAATTTCATGAAATAATAAGAGCGTTGGGGTCTGCAATTAGTTGAGGCGCCAAATTGTGAAATTAAGCCACATGGCGAAGGTGACCCAGCCGAGGTATGGCGCCCAGAGCAGCGCGGCGAGGCGGTCTAGGCCTATTAATCGTATTTGCAGGGCGAAGAGCAGACCCCAGAACACGACGATTTCTACGAGGGCAGCGCCAGGACTGTGCGCACCGAAGAACAGTAGCGACCAGACTACGTTTAATAAAAGTTGTGCAAACCAAAGTACGATCGTGGAGCCCGCGCCGGATTCAGCGCGACGCAACCATATGCGCCAAACCGCGATTGCCATGAACAGATAGAGCATCGACCACACGGGCGCGAACACCCAGTTCGGTGGATTCCACGTCGGTTTTATTATCGTGGGATACCAAGTGGTAACACTCGCGGTTGTCGTGAGCGCACCTATGGCCGACGCGACGAAGGCGATGACGATGAATAGGGTGAGGGCAATCCAGCGATTCACTGTGCTATCGAAACGACGCCGCAGATACTTGCAATCCTCGCTCTCACCTTAGACGGCTTTACTGAAGACATCGCGCAAGATATTCACGGCAGCTGCGAGTTCATCGGCAGTAACGGTGAGTGGCGGGAGTAGACGGATGACGTTTCCGCCGGCCATGGGTGCGAGTAGGCCATGTTCGCGTAGCGCGGCCACAGTGGGCGCGGGATCGGAGGTTAGTTGCAGCCCAACGAGGTAGCCCTGGCCGCGGAAGGCGGTGAGACGCGTAGGAAAATCGGCGACGAGCTGGCGGAGTGCGGCGTGCCAGGGTTCACTCCGCGTCCGCACGGTGGTGAGGAGCTCGTCGGATTCAATTACATCAAGCACGGCGAGCGCAGCGGCGCAGGCGAGGGGCGTGCCGCCGAAGGTTGTGCCGTGATTACCAGGTTTAAACAGCTCGGAGTAGCGATCGCGGACCCAAATTGCGCCGATGGGGAAACCGCCCCCTAGGCCCTTAGCCATACCAATGGCATCGGGCGTAACGCCCGCGTGCTCGTAGGCGAAGAAATGTCCGGTGCGGCCGATGCCACTTTGCACTTCGTCGAGTAAGAGCAGCAAATTGTGTTCGTCGCACAGCGCGCGCAGGCCGCGGAGGAATTCGGGCGTGCAGACGTTGATACCGCCTTCACCTTGAATCGTCTCGACGAAAATAGCGGCCGTTTGGTCGTCGATGAGCGCTGCGAACGATTCGAGATTGTTGAGTTCGCCGAACTCAAAGCCGGGTACGAGGGGACGAAATCCCTTTTGGATTTTTTCCTGAGGCGTGGCACTCATGCCGCCATAGGTGCGGCCGTGGAAGGCATTTTTGGCGCAAATTATCTTGGGGCATTTACCCTCTTCGCCGCTTTTAGCTATGCCGTGAAGCCGCGCGAGTTTGATCAGAGCCTCGTTGGACTCGGCGCCGCTATTGCAGAAAAATACGCGACCAGGGCCGGCGTAGCCGACGAGACGTTGCGCGAGTTGGCCCTGATTGGGATGACGGAAAAGATTGCTGACGTGGATAAGCGTGCTGGCTTGGGCCTGCACGGCAGCTACCCAACGCGGGTGACAATGCCCGAGGGCGTTGACGGCGATACCCGTGGTAAAATCTAAGTAGCGGCGGCCGGCATCGTCCCAGACGTAGGCTCCCTCACCGCGAACTAAATTCACGGAGGGACGGCCGTAGTTTTTCATCACATACGCGTCATAAAGAGCGGAGGTGTCTGCGGGCGAAACGGAGGCGGAAGGATTCATGTCAGCGAAACAAATAAAGACAGGTCGGGCTCCGCGAGCAAGTGTGCGCGTAGGTGCTGCGTATAAAAAATGCGCGGCTCAGTCGAAGCTTTGGCGGGAGTTGGTGCGCAGGAAATCGGCAATGGCAGCAGTGAAGACCTCCCCAAATTCTTCGCGTTTCTTTTCGCCAATGCCGGGAATGCCTTCGAGGGCGGCGAGAGTTTGCGGGTATTCGCGGGCGAGGGCGCGGAGCGTGTTGTCGCCGAAAACAATGTAGGCAGGGACCTTGCGCTCGTCGGCGAGTTTTTTGCGCAGTGCGCGGAGATATTCGAACAAAATTTCGTCGCAAGCGATGTCGCCCTCGCGGCGGGTGGTGACGCGGCGTGATTTGGGCGTTTCGATGGGCTTGGTGAGCGTAATGGGCGTACGCGCGCGGAGAATCTCACGGCCGGATTCACTCAGCTCAATCGTGGCGTATTCGCCGGGACCGATGCCGAGGTAGCCCAGGCGCAGGAGCTCGCGGCCGATGCTGCCCCACTGGGAGCGGGAAAGTTCGTGCCCGATGCCGTAGGTCGTGAGTCGGTCGTGGCCCCAACGCGTGATTTTCTCCGTCTTTGCGCCGGTCAGGACCTCGATGACGTGGTTCATGCCTGTGCCGAAGCGGGAGTTTTGCTGGATACGGTATACGCAGGAGAGAAATTTTTGGGCAACAATAGTACCGTCAAAACTCTCACGTGGTTCGGAGCAGTTGTCGCATGCGCCACAATTATCGAGCGGGAATGTTTCGCCGAAATACTGGAGTAATTCGACGCGGCGGCAGCCCGAATTCTCGGCATAGTGGACGATTTGGCGGAGTTGAGTGCGGGCGATGGCACGTTCCTGCTCGCCGGTGATCTCGTCGAGAAAGTGGGTTTGCTTGGCGATGTCGCCGGCACTGAAGAGCAGCAAGCAGTCGCCGGGTAGCCCATCGCGTCCAGCGCGGCCGGTTTCCTGGTAATAGCCCTCAATGTTTTTTGGCAGATCGTGGTGGATGACCCAGCGGACGTTGGGTTTATTGATGCCCATGCCAAAGGCGATCGTAGCGCAGATGATGCGTGTATCGTCGCGGAGAAACATTTCCTGATTACGCGCGCGTTCCTCCGCGCTGAGGCCGGCGTGATAAGGGCGGGCGAGGAAACCGCGGCCCGCTAGAGAATCGGCCACGCGTTCGGCGGTGGCGCGGCTCGCGCAGTAGATGATGCCGCTCTCGTGTTCGCGCTTGCGGACAAAATCAATGATCTGTTTCGCGGGTTCGTCTTTGGAGACGACGCGGTAGGTTAGGTTCGGGCGGTTGAAGCTGGCGACAAACGTCTGGGGATCGCGAAGCTTCAGGTGCGTGATGATGTCTTCGCGGACGCGGCCCGTGGCGGTCGCGGTGAGCGCCATCATGGGCACGTCAGGTAACCTCGTGCGCAGTTTCGCGAGTTGGCGGTATTCAGGGCGAAAGTCGTGGCCCCATTCGGAGACGCAGTGGGCTTCGTCGATGGCAATCGCGGTGACATTCCATGCTTTAAGATTTTCGACCCAGCCCTCGAGCATTAGCCGCTCTGGGGCGACATAGAGCAGTTTGTATTCGCCGCGGTGTAGGCCGCGAAGCCGCGCGCGGGCTTCCTCGGCGCCGAGTGTGGAATTAAGAAACGTGGCCGCGACGCCGCTGGCTTGGAGTGCGTCGACCTGATCCTTCATCAAAGCGATAAGCGGCGAGACTACGATCGTCAGGCCTGGACGGGCGATTGCGGGCAGTTGAAAACAGAGGGATTTGCCGCCGCCAGTGGGTAGGAGCGCGAAGACATCTTCGCCGACGAGGTTGGCCTCGATGATTTCACGCTGCAGCGGCCGGAACGTGGAGTATCCGAACGTAGACTTGAGGAGCTGCGGGAGCGTAGGCACGGCGTGATTCAATAGGAGCCGAAAGCGTAAGAGGCTTCGCCCCGTCGAGCGCAAGGGGCAATCACGTCGCGCCGTAATTGGGCGGGTGCGCGTTGCGCGCCAGCGATTTTATTTCCGCATGGGCCCGACAGGAACAGTCGCGGGCGAGGGCGTAGTGGAAGGGGATGACGGCGCGGCGAGGTTACGTAAGAAATTGGTGGGACCCATGACGAAACTCCACGCTGGATGCTCGAGACTACCGGTGAGTTTCACTTCGAAGACGTTGGAAAAAGGCGTCAGAACCGCTCCGACGATACTTTTCAAAAAAAGGCTGCTTTCTTGGAACGGATAAATTTTGGCTTTGAAATCGAGGGTGCGGGCGTCGAGCGCGTAACTACCACTGCCAACGATGGCGGAGTTGGAACCTGTAAGGCCGACGTCGGAAAATTCGAGCAATGGGCCGTTGATTTTGAAATTGGCCCGGACGGCGTTGAAGCGAAGTGAGGTGAAGCTGAAGAGTTCGGAGAGTAGGCCGAGGAGTTTGACCTCGCCGAGCGAGGCGCCGTCGAGGGTGGCGCTGCCTTCACCGTGGTACCCGTTGGGATCGTCGTAGGCCCCTTCAGCGGAGGCCGCGACAGAGATGCGAACGTTAGATTTTTCGGCGAGAAATCGGTTGGGTGCAGGCGTGGGTGTGTTCTTGCGACGCGCGGCGTAAGTTTCGAGTACACTGATAGCGCGCCCTAGGCTGGCGTCCTTAAGTGCGTAATCGAAACCGACTCGGCGTTGAGCGCCGGCGCCCGAGACTTTAGCTCGACCGGTGGCGGTGCCGCCCGCGAAATCGAGGTCGAGGCGATCGAGAGTGAGCGTGTCGTCGCGGAGGGTTCCGTTGAAGGCAATGCGTTCTACAGGAAAATCATGGAAGCGAAACTCGGTGTTTGTTTCGAGGTTGAGATCGATCGATTGGTGAGCGCCGATATTCGAGGTGGCGCTATCGATGCGGCCAGAAATACGTAGCGCGGGTGGCGAGGTGAAGGCAAAGGGTGAAAGAATATCACTCGCGGTGGCGCCGAAGATTTTTTCGGCGAGGCTCAGATCGATGCCCTGAGTCGTGAAGGCAAAATCTAAGCGGTGCCAATCTAGGGTGCGGGGATCGAGGGCGCGGGTGAAGGTGCCTCGCAGTGCGCCGGGGCCCTCGGTGGCGTTGAGCTCAAGTGCTTCGAGAAAGTGCGGCCGGATGAAGAGTCGGGTGCGGGCGTAATCAAAGTGCGCGCCGCGCAGCACGGCCGAGTCGGCTTGGGCTGCTACGATGACGCTAGATTCACCACCGGTGTTGCGGCCCCAGCGGCCGGCCACCTCTACGCTGGCTGGCGGCGGCGCAGCAGGGAATTCAAAGGTTTTAAAAAAGTCGGACCACCAAGAACCAAACCAACCAGATATGTCGATCGGTCGAAGCTGTCCGGCCAGCAGGAAGCGGTAGCGGTGGTTGGCCGGGTCGTGCTCGTAGGAGCCGCGCGCGTAGTTTTCACCGATGCGCCCGAAGGCTTCAGGGGCGTACCAGCGGGTCGGTGTCAGCTCGAGCACCGTGTGGGCATCGCTGATGGGTACGTGGTAGGCGTTGATTATCGGGATCGAGAGTCGGGCGTTGAGCTTTTCCCATTTCCAGCCGGGGCCAAAGTGCGCATGAGCTTCACTGATGGTGACGGGTTTGGGGAAATCGATCCATGTCGTGACACGGTATCCGATGCGCTCGCTAATAAGATTGAGTAGGCCATCGTCCACGCGGGCATTAAAATAGACCTCAGCGGTCTGGACTTTGAGATCAATGTTGGCCTGGGCGGCGAGGGGCAGTCCAGCAACACGGGTGTTGAGCTCGGCGACTACACGTGGGAGGGGTTGTGGAGTGAGACGCAACGAAGGCGCGTGCAAGGTGATGCCGGCGGCGATGATCTCAGCCGCGCTTAGCTCGAGGTCGATGGGGCTGGCAGTGAAGGTATTCGGTTGGAACTGAGCACGGACTAGGGCTTGTAGGCGCGTGGCGGTCGTTTGGTTGGCAGGGGCTGTGAGATCCTCAGCAGTGAAGTGGATAAGAGCCTTGATCGGTTGCGAGGCGCTCAGGGGCAGGCGCGTGATGGCTGTGATAGGGCCGGTGGTTAGGGCGGGCGTTGTTAGATTCAGACTCTGGGCGTGGAGGGTTAAATCAGCAATTGCTGGACCGGATTGTGGTGAGCTTAGGACGACGTCGAGGGCGGGTTTATCAAGTTGACTGAGTTGGGCGGCGATGGCCCCAAGGCCGCGCGCAATGGCTGAAAAATTTTTGGCGAGGTAAGCCGGTATTGGGAGTGGAGCGGAGTTGTCTGGGTGTTGGGCCGGGAGTGGGAGCGTGCCTTGCGCGCTGACGCGAAGGGTGCCGAGCTCAAAGGTGAGATGCGGGATCGTGATTTTATCGAATGAGGGCAGGAAAGTGGCGTCGAGATTACGGACAAGTTCCTCGGAGCGACCCGAAGGAGAAAGCATTGCAGGGAGTAAGAGGGTTACGCCCGTGGCGTGGAGTTCGAGTTCTTCGGCGCGGCCAATGAGGAGAGCCCAAGGGTCTAGGCGAACGTAAAGGGCGCGGGCGGTGAAGATCGGATCAGGGTAAGTGGGCAGATGGCAGATGATATCCTCGACAAGCAGTCGGCCCGAGGGATCGAAGGTGGTGCGGCCGAAGGTCGTGCTCACCCCCGAGGCGGCAAGGCGTGTTTCGATGGCGCGCAAGAGTGGCCGAGGGAGCTCAAGTTCGCTGCTGGTGAGGATGTGGATTTGAAAGCCGAGAACGACTATGAGAAATAGCCACAGCGTCCAACAACCGAGCGTCAGCAACGCCTGCGCACACAGACGAGTAGCTTGCAAGCAAGGTTGGAAGAGACGGTGCATCGAGGGCAAAAAAAACGGCGTGCGTGAGCGACGCGGCGGGTCGGGTCTATTTATTTTTTAAGGGCCGCAGGCGCCAGCACAGGGCCAGGATCAGCGCGATAGGTGAGGGACCAAAGCGCGTCGACGGCGGATTGTTCGATTTCGAACACCGCGTTGAATTCTTGGGAGCCGGCGAGTTGTTGGGTGCCGCCGAAACGTTCGGAAAGCAGTAAAGTGGTAATGGGCGCGGGGGCACCGACGGCTGCGCCTGGGAGAGTGAGCGTGGCATCGAGCCGGTAACGCCAAGGGCGGTCTTCACCGAGGAGTAGGACTTTTTCAGTGAAGCCGTCTTGGGTAAAATGTTTCGCGCGTAATGACCGCAGTGAGGTCGCTAGGGCGTTGAGTGCGGGCGCTTGAGGGGTAGTCGCGGGAGCGCGGCCGGCGTCGTCGAGTGTGACCTCGAAAACGGTTTGGTTGGTAGCCAGATCGGTAAGCCGCAGCGTGGTGAGGCGAGCGCCCGAGGGGAGCTCGCGCAGGAGTCGTTCGCGCCAGGCGGCAGCAGTCGTGGGCGTTTCAAGGCGGAGAATGTCGGGGTTGACGGCGTAGATGAAAGCCGCCCCGAGGAGGCGGGCGTAGGCGAAGTTGTCGCGTTGGCTGGCGAGGCCGAGTTGGAGGGTGAGGGTGGTGGGGTTGTTGGTGCCGGCGGCGGATGGACCGGGAGCAGGCTGTTTGTTTAACGTCAGGGTTACTTCGCGTTCAGGTCGGGCGAAGCCCCAGTTTTCGAGGTCGGCGGCGGTAGGGGCGTCGCTGGTGAAGGTTTGCGCGGCTAGGAGGTTGAGCTGTTCGAGGAGCCTTTGGACGGCAGCGCGATCGGCGGGTTGGGTCTGAGGGGCCGTGTCACCGGCGTCGCGGCGGATGATTTGCCAAGGAGCGGCTTCGGCTGAGTTGGCGGGGGCCTCAAGGCGTTGCAGTGTGAGGGTGGGTTGGCCGGCGGTGTTGGGAGCTCGGAGAGTTATCGCAGTGACCGCGGCGGGGTCGAAATCAAGGACGCGTTTTTCGCGGAGTCGTTCCTGGGCTTGGTCGAGAGTATCCTTGAGTGATTGCGGGCCGGTCGGAAGTGCGACAGTGAAGAGTGCGGCGCGACCTTCGATTTGGGCATAGTAATCGGTGGTGGTGGCTGCGGTTTTGGTGGCGCTCGTAGTGGTGCTAGTCGTGGATGTCGGAACAGGGGTGCCAAGGAGAAGGGTTTCGCGCCGGTTGTTGCCCTCAATGGTGATTCGGTAGGTGGGGGCGGCGGAAGGGAGCGTCGTGTTTGGGGCATCGTTGACGAAGGTCTTGGCGCGGAGGGCGCCGAGTTCATTGAGGGCTCGTTCGGTGTCGTCTTTACTGGCGCGGGCTACGATTGGGGTGTCGAAGGTCCAGCGCGGTGAGGCGGGTTCGCGGTGGAGGGCGACGCGCGTGGTGCTCTGGATGCGGAGCGTGCGTGCTTCGAAAACAGGAATGGTAATGAGGGAATCGGCGCGGAGTTGATCGATGGGTAGAGCGAGGCTGTCAGCTAGGGCGCGGCGCACCACGTGGATACGTTTGGCATCAGGGGATAAAAGATATAGCCGGTTACCGATCTTGGTGGTGTCGCCTAAAATTAGTTGGGTGGTCGCGGCGCCGGGGGTGTTGCCGAAGGCGACGGTAACTTTGGGTTTTTCTAGATCGATGCCGTAATCAGCCAGGGACTGGCCGTTGGTTTTGAGGTCGGCGACAGCGAATGAAGTTTCGTGTTCGAGGAATTGGAGCTCGTTAATGATGCGGGAGACGGCGGCGGGGTTTGCTGGCCAGTCGAGAGGTTGAGTAAGTTGCCAGGTTTCGCCGAGGCGATTGAGGGTGTAGAGGACCCCGGCTGGATTGCGGACGGTGAGCGAGCGAATGTCGGCGGCTTCGGGGCCGAGAACACGGCGGCGAGCCTCAAGGGAAGCGCGTTCGGTACGCCAGTTACGCTCGAATTTAAAAATAAAGAAGAACAGGGCTACGTTCAGGAATATGAGGACGAGCGTGACTTTGGTGCGCATCGGAAAAATGGAGAAGGCGAGCGAGGGAAAGACAGATCAGTGGCGTCGGGTCCAATAAACGGCGAGGCCGAGTAGGGCGGCGAGGCCGGGGAGGGCGAAGAGGAGGGCGTAGCGGAGTTTGGCGAGGTCGCCAGCACTAAGGGAGAGCTGGAACCGCTCGATGGGGCGGGCGGGGATGTTGAGTTGAGTGTCGCGATCAACGGTCCAGTTAACGGCGTTGAGAAAAACGCTTTGATTGCCGACGTTGGCGATGCGGGCGTTGGCGATGAGGTCGCCGCTGCCGAAGACCACGAGGCGACCGCCTCGGACACTGAAATTTAGGCCTTCGCGCACGGCGACGCGCTCGGCGGCAGTGATGACGCCGAGACGCTCTTTGGGTTCCATGCCAGGGAGCGGGCGGATATCGACGCCAGGGTCATAGCGGGGGATGACGCGGTCGCGGTAGCTACGCTCGCCCCAAGCGGTTTTAGAGCTGGCCGCGAGGGTGAGGGTGGTCAGGCCGCCGCCGAGAGAGCGGCCGGGATCGGGTCGGACGCTGCGGGTGGCGCCTAGCCGCAGAGCGACACCGAAATTAAGAAGCGTCTGGGTGATCGGGTGGGGCTGGAAGGCTCCGATGATCAGTTCGCCGTCTTCGGTGATATTTTCGGAGCCGGTGTCGTAGATGATGTCGTCATCGACTAACGTGCCCCAGTCGAGCAGAAGCTCCTCGAGACCGTGTTTGGTGCCCGGGGCCAGGAAAAGCAGGAGTCGGCCGGCGGAATTGGAGAGATATTGGCGGAGAAGTTCTTGTTCCTTGGCGCTATATGGGGCTTGGGGGGCGACGGCGATGAGTAGCGCGGTTTTTTCGGGGACTTGGCGGGCCACAGTGAGGTCGAGCGATTCGACGTCAAAGTTGCGGATGCGCAGTTGTTCACGCACGAGGGATAGGCCGCGGTTGGCGTCCGTGTCCTCCGGGCGGAGTTCGCCGTGGCCGGCGAGGAAGTAGATTTTTTTGCGCTCGGGGCTAGAGACGTCGAGTAGCCGAGCGGTGAGTTCTTTCTCGCCGAGGAAGGCGGTGCGGATGGGTTTGCCCTCCTTGTCGCGGGTGATGCGGTAGAGGTCATCGACGGCGAGGGCGGTGCGTTGGTCGCCGGCGAGCAGCAAAATTACGTCGGGCTGGTCGAGGCCGAGGGGCTCGGCTTCGCGACGGTTTTGGTAGACATCGAGGTAATCAATTTTGATGGCACCGTTGGGATTTGCCTCGGTGGCGAGACGGTACTCTTGAAGCAGGCCGCGGAGTTCAGGGTTAGGTGTGTCGGCGTTAAGGGTGACGACGATGCGGACTGGGCGCGGGAGATTTTTAAGATAGGACAGCGTCTCGGGTGATAGTGAGAAACGGCGGTCGTTGGTGAGATCTTTACGCCACTCTGGGTGGTTGCGCGCGAGATAATTGAGGCCGCCTACGAGCGTCAGCACAAGGAAGGCCTGAAGTACGAGATTGAGCGTGCGGAGCCAGCGGACGGCGCGGAAACTTTGGAGCGGGGAAGACATCGGCTCAGGCGTGGATCTGTTTCGCTTCGACACTGAGGATACTGAAAATCAGCGCCAGGGCGGTGCCACTAAAGTAAAAAAGAAGGTGGCGTGCATCGATCACGCCGCGGGTGAAGTCTTCGTAATGGGCGAAAATCTGAGCGTATTCCACGGCGGCTTTGGCGGGCGCGAGGATGTCGCGGTTGAGGAAACTCGCTTCACCGAGCCAGCGCACACCTACGATCAGGCCGGCCAACATGACGAAGCAAAGGATCCCGGCCACTGCCTGGTTACGCGAGAGCGAGCTGGCGAAGACTCCAACAGCAACAAAGAGAAGGCCGGAGACAGCGATAAAGACGTAGCCACCGATCAGCGGGCCGCTGTCGATCAGCCTTGGGTCACTGGAGAAACGTTTCAGAATATAGAAAAATCCGCCGGTCGCGCTCCAGAGTGATACATACAAAGCGTAGGCCGCGGTATATTTACCGAGAACCACTTCGGTTGTAGTTACGGGCGTAGTGAGGAGCGTCTCGATAGTGCCCAAGCGACGTTCCTCTGCTAGGCACTTCATCGTGAGTAACGGCACCATAAAAAAAACCGGAAGCCAAAAAAGCTGGAAGAACACATGCGCGGGTGAGACATCCTGAGCGGCCTTGGTGTAGTTTTCCAGAATGCCCGTGAAGATGAAACCCATGAAAAACAGAAACGCCGTCCCGGCTATGTAGGTGCTCGGGCTGACCAGCAACATCCGCAATTCGTGGCTAAGAAGGGTGAGAAAATGTTTCATGGATGATCAGCTCAGGTGACGGCGATGGCGGGCGCTGGGGCTAGCTTGGCGTCCCAACTGCGCCGCGTGGCCGCCAGGAAAACATCTTCGAGCGTGGGTTGGGCGCGGCTGAGCGCTCGGACGCGGAAACCGTGCGTGATCAGATTTTGCAGTAAAGTTTCACCCAGTTCATCTGTACGCTCAGTGGAAAGAGTGAAGGTGACGAAGCCGGTGGCATCAGGTTCGCTGGTGGCCGTGATTTTCAGGGTGGGTTCGACGGCCTCGAGGAGCGCGGGCAGCGCGGCGACGGAGCCGGCGGTGATGAGCTGGTAAGTGGTGCGGCCGAGGACTTCACGACGTAGATCTGCGGGGGAGCCTTGGGCAACGACGCGGCCGCGGTTTATGATAAGGACGCGGTCACATGTCATCTCAATCTCGGGCAAAATATGTGAGGAAATGATCACCGTCATGCGGCCGCGCAGACCAGCAATGAGGTCGCGCACGATCAAAATCTGATGGGGATCGAGGCCGATCGTGGGCTCATCCATGATGATCACGGGCGGTTCGGCGAGAATGGCTTCGGCGATGCCGACGCGCTGACGGTAGCCCTTGGAAAGCTGGCCAATGATTTTGTGGCGGACGCGTTTGAGGTCGCAGAGTTCAAGAACCTCGTCGATTCGTGGGCTGAGTTTGCGGCGGGGGATTTCTTTTAAGCGACCGCGAAAATAGAGATATTCGCTTACTCGCATATCCTCGGGCAGCGGGTTGTTTTCCGGCATGTAGCCGATGAGGCGTTTGACGGCGTCGGGTTCTGTGGCAACGGAGTGTCCGCAGATGCGCACCGTACCCGAGTTCGCCGGCAAGTAGCCGGTGAGAATGCGCATCGTGGTGGACTTGCCGGCGCCATTGGGCCCGAGAAAGCCGATGATCTCGCCGCGGGCGACCGTGAAGCTCAGATCGGCTACCGCCGTCATGCCCGCGTAAGTTTTTACGAGGTGGTCGACTTCGATGGCGGGTGTGGGCGGCGCGGACATGACTGCGAGATGCGAGCGTGGAGGCGGAAAAATTGAGATCAGAACGGTTTACCGGCGGGAGGGCGAGCGGTTAGATGGTCTTAGGTTTCTCCAACGTGACCTCGCCGGCGCGAAAACGTTGTGTGCGTCCGCGAGAATTTTTGAGTAGTAACGCGCCGTCGTCGTCTACGCCGATCACGGTGCCGGGGTGGCGTGCGGTGCCTTCGAGAACAGTGACATGCTGGCCGCGGAGGATATCGAATCGGTGCCAAAGATCGGCGAAAGTGTTGATATGATCACCGTCGAGGAATCGTTGGTACGCGAGCAGAACGCGGCCAATGACTGCGGCGGTGAAGCGGTTAAAATCCACGGGCGCGCCGATGAGTTCGGCGAGGGATACGGCGCGCTTACCGAGGTCACCGGGCCACGTGGAGGCGGGGCTGTTGAGGTTGAGGCCGAGGCCGAAGACCAGGTCTCGGATCTGGTCGGCGTCGATCCGGGCTTCGGTGAGGAGGCCGCCTGCTTTGCGGCCATCAAAGATCAGATCGTTGGGCCATTTCAAACTGGGTTTTAACGGTGTGGCGTTGGCGATGAGTTCGCAGAGGTTAAGGCCCATCCAAAGCGTGAATGGCGTCATGCGGGCGGGCTCGATCTGCGGGCGGAAGGCGAACGAGACGTAAAGGTTGCCATTGGCAGGGCTGTGCCACGGGCGACCTAGCCGGCCGCGGGCTTTGGTCTGGCGATGGGCGATGATCGCAAACGGCGCCGAGCGGCCGGCGGCGAGTTGGCGCGCAGCTTCGTCGTTGGTGCTGTCGGTTTCATCGAGAACGGTGAGGGAAAAACCGCGCGGGCGGATTTTTAATTGGGTCTCGATCAGTGCGGCGTGCGGATGGGCCGGTGGTGCGAGGAGGCGGTACCCCTGTGAACGTTGAGATTCGAGTTCAAAGCCGGCGGTGCGCAGTTTCTCAAAATATTGCCACACGGCTACGCGACTGACGCCAAGTTGTTTGGCCAGTTCGCCGCCCGAGACCCAACCCGTCGGGTGCGCGAGCAAGGCGCGGATGACGGTGTGTTCGGGGGTGAGCATGTGGCGGCAGCGTGGTGTTATGAGAGAAGGTTGAAAAGACGGCGAGCGGGGTGCAAGTTGGCTCGCATGACTTTTGCAGAATTTAATCAGTCAGTCGCGGCTGCAGTGACAGTGCCCCCGGCAGGCTTAAGCGGGGCGGCGGTGGCCTTGTGGCACGATGCGCGCGGGGATTGGGACGCGGCGCACGAGGCGGCGCAGGCCGATAAAAGTAAAGCCGGCTCGTGGGTGCACGCTTACCTCCACCGCAAAGAAGGCGACGCGGCCAACGCTGGTTACTGGTACTCGCTCGCGGGCCGAAGGATGCCCTCAGACGGCGTCTCGCTAGCGACGGAGTGGGAACAGATCGCGCGGGCGCAGGTAAGCGGGTGAGCGAAGCGATAGGACTAATCAAAAACAGCGAACGCGTTTAACGTTTTTTCTGCCAGCCGTAATCGTCGGTGCGCATCGTCGTAGCCTGGACGTCGCGCTTGATGTACGCTCCTTCGGCTTTGTCTCGGGCGCTGACCATGCCGGCGGCATCGTTGAGTTCTCCAATTGTTTTAAGCCTTTCGTCTTCCGCGTATTGGGCGAGAGCGCGTTGTTCTTGAGTCTGGCCGAAGAGAGGGATCGTAAAACGGTTGAGCGCGCGACTGGCTTCGGTACCGTATTTCTTCATGGCAATGGCGGCCATGCCAGCCTGTGTATTAATATCCCGCTCGCGGAAGACGGGGGGCTTGGCCTCGCGTACGACGTAGTCTGGGAGGCGAATGATGCCGTTTTTCGGTTTATCAATCTCGCGCAGATCGGGCTGTTCCTCGACGGGTTTGGGCGGCGGTGCTGGTTTCGGGGGATTGTATTTGGGCATCGCGGCGGCGAGGGAGGCGGCGACGTCGGAAGAGATAGCGCGATCTCGTTTGCGGATGGGCTGAGTGGGTGTGATGGACGAAGTCGTGAGTGCTGTCGGGGTCGCGCTTTCGGCGGGTGTAGGATTGGCCTGCGCAGCTTCGAGGGCGGGCAGGCTGGCCAAGCTGAGTACGACGAGGAGGCGGTGGGCTAGAGCGGGTCGACGTTTCATGGCTAGGATGGAAAAGGAAAAAGGGCGACGGTTCCGACGATACTGAACAAACTAACGTGGAACGAAAGTAGCGGGAGATCAAGTGCCTGCGCGGCATTCTTGGGGTGGGTATTTCCCTACTGGAATCAGAGTGGAATAGTTGCGTTGACGCAGTCTCACGCGACGAGGTTGGCAAGGGCACCGCAGGCTGCGAGTAGGCCAAAGAATGCAAAACTGCCTTAACTGGGTTGGTTACGGGTGTGAGCTTTTCCTCGCCGGAGTAACCACCACTCCACCAAAATTAAATTGGGCACCCAGCAGAGCCAAGCGAGTGATAGATAAAATTCTTCGAATTTAAGCCCGCTGGCGAAAAACAAGCCTAAGTAGATGCGGATGGTGACCCCGGCAAATGCGAGCGCGTAGTTGCGAATCATCCAAATGCGGTGAAGCTCAAAATTTCTCTGCTTTGCTGTCATCAAGGCGCGCGCGCCCGTGAACAGCCAGAGGCTGGCTAGAAGCGAAAAGCCTGCGCTCGAGACAAAACCACCGAAGGCGGTGAAGGCGAGGAGCAGGCCGCTAACTCCGCCGATACCAACACCGAGCAATATATAGAGATAACCGAGTGAGCGATGTGCGCTAGGACGCCGAGCGCGAAGTCTAGGCAAGAACTGGAATGGGCCGACGATGAGAGCGATCACCGAGCAGGTCGCGTGGAGAGTGATTAGCGTGCGATGCGCGTCAAAAACTCTGATCATCTCGGGGTGAACGGCGGCGCGCTGGATGCCGCTCCCGTAGCCCCAAATGGCATATCCGGACACGGCGACGGCGGAAACCAGCAGAGCCAAAAACAGGGGAGATCGCGCAGTCATTGTTCCTGCTTAACCGGATGTGCAGTCGCTATCCTCACGGATCATTACCCGCGAATTTGCCCCGTGCCTTCGACGAGAAATTTGTACGTACAAAGTTCGCGCAGTCCCATCGGGCCTCGGGCGTGGAGTCGGTCGGTGCTGATGCCAATCTCCGCGCCGTAGCCAAATTCAAAACCATCAGTGAAGCGAGTGCTCGCGTTCCAATAAACCGTCGCGCTGTCCACGGCGCCGAGGAAATGGCGCGCAGCGGTTTCATCGGCTGTGATGATCGCGTCGCTGTGTTGGGAACTGTCTCGATTGATCGTCGCGATGGCGGTTTCGAGAGAATCGACGATGCGGACGGCGATGATGTAATCGAGAAACTCAGCCGTGTAATCGGAGGGGGACGCGGGCGTTGTGGCGATCTGTGCGCGGCCGAGAATTGCGGTACTCGTGGCGTCGCAGCGGAGCTGGACCTTATGCGCGAGGAGCGCACGGGCGACGGTGGGAAGAAACTTTTCCGCGACACTCGCGTGTACGAGGAGTTGTTCGGCGGCGTTGCAGGCGCTGGGTCGGGAGACTTTGGCGTTGAGGGTGATTGCTTCGGCCATGGCTAGGTCGGCGGCGGCATCGACGTAGATAAAGCACACGCCTTGGAAATGTTTGATAACCGGAATGGTAGAATTTTCCGCGATGAAGCGGATGAGACTCTCGCCGCCGCGGGGAATCAGGCAATGCACCAGCGTATCGAGTTTGAGCAGAACGTTGAGTGCGCCACGGTCGGTCGTGGGAATGAGTTGAACGGCCTCAGCTGGGAGGCGAGCGGCGGTGAGCGCGGCGGTGATGAGGGCTGCGAGGGCGGTGTTGGTGTGGAAACACTCTTTGCCCCCGCGAAGAATGGCGGCATTTCCGGATTTTAGGCAGAGTACGGCGCAGTCGATCGTGACGTTTGGGCGGGCTTCGTAAATGATGCCGATAACACCGATGGGCACGCGGACTTTACGGATGCGCAGACCGTTGGGGCGCGTTGTTTCCTCTAGAAGATCTCCGACGGGATCAGGCAGTGCGATGACTTCGCGTACGGATGCGGCGAGTTGCGTGAGGCGGGTCGGCGTGAGTGTGAGGCGGTCGCGGGCGGCGGCGGAAAGGGCGGTGGCTTCGGGGGAGGCGAGGTCTTGGGCGTTGGCTGCGAGCAGCGCTGGGTGGGCGGCATCGATGAGCGCGGCGAGTTGAGCTAAGGCATCGTTTTTTGCGGCTGTGGGTGTGGTCGCAAGCACAAGCGACGCAGCGCGGGCGCGTTGGGCGAGGGCGGTGACGAGGCTCGTGAGATCGACGGACATTTTGATAAGACTTTGCCTATCTAGCGTGCGGAAGACACGGAAAAACTGACCGGCCTAGTTTACTTGATTTAGGCTTGGGTGTGACCCAGCTAGATCGAAGTCTTGGGCTTTTTAATCTACCTTCGGAGCCAGCGCAGCCGCAGATGCGGCGGGCGTGTAGGCCGGGCTGCGGAGGATGCGGCCGGCGCGGAGATCGTGGTAGCCGGTTTCATCTAAGCTCACGCGGCCGTTTACGATCACGTACGGGATGCCGATGGGATATTGGTGCGGGCGTTCGAACGTGCTTTGCGCGGCGACGGTCGCGGGGTCGAATAACGCGAGATCGGCATAGCAACCGATCTCGAGACGGCCGCGATCGGTGAGTCCGAGGCGACGGGCGGGTTGGCCGGTCATTTTGTAAAGGGCTTGGGTGAGGGTGAGGGTTTTGCGTTCGCGTACATATTCGCCAAGGACGCGGGGAAACGTGCCATAGGCGCGCGGGTGCGGGTGGTCCTTGCCGGGCTGGCTGAGGCGTCCATCGGAGGCGATCATCGTTTGCGGGTGGCGCATGATACGTTCGACATCCTCTTCGGCCAGGACGTGGTAGATGCAGGAGGCGCCGCCGTGGAGTTCGCCTTGGATGACGAGGTCTACACCGGTCGCGACATTTGGCGTGCGGTCTTCAGCGAGGGCCCAGTCGTGCATGGTTTTACCGTCGAGTGACGGTTTCCAAGAGAAGTGGCTAAACTGGATGCGGCTGAGATCGCCACCACCGCGGTCGTTGAGCAGGTTGAACGCGATTTCTTTTTCGATCTGCGCTCGTTGAGCAGAATCTTTGAGTCGTTGGGCGAAATGTCCGGAGAGTCCCGCGGCGTCGCCGGCTACAGCCCAAGAGGGGATGAGCACGCGCAGGCTCGTAGAGGTGGCGGTGTACGGGTATTGGTCGATCATCACATCGAGGCCGCGGGCGCGGGCGGCGTCGACGAGGGCGAGACTTTTTTCGCTAGCCCCCCACATTTGTTTACCGACCGCTTTGTGGTGGGTGAGGATGACGGGGATGCGGGCGGTTTCACCAATTTTAATTGCTTCAGTGACGCCGTCGATGAGACCGAGGCCCTCGGCGCGGAGGTGGGACGTGTAAATGCCGCCGTGCCTAGCGGCGACTTGGGCAAGGGCGACTATTTCCTCGAAGGTAGAAAAGGTGCCCGGAAGATAAAGTAGGCCAGTGGAAAGGCCAAAGGCACCGTCGGTCATACCGGTGGCGACCAAAGTTTGCATGGCGGCGAGTTCGTCGGCGGTGGGCGCGCGATTTTCCATACCCATGACTTGAGCGCGTATGGAATTGTGGCCGATAAGGTAAGCTGCGTTGGGTCCGAAGCCTTGGGTTTCGAGTTTAGCGGTTAGGGCTTTAAGGTCGACCGGGCCACCGCCGTCAGGATTGCCTAGAAGTAGTGTGACGCCTTGGCGAAGGGCACTTTGGGCGGCGCGATCTTCGGGGAGAGGTTCGATGTGAGCGTGTAGGTCGATGAAGCCGGGGCTGACGACGAGGCTGGTGGCATCTATCGTCCGCTTGGCGGAACCGGTAAGGTGCGGTGCGATGGCAACGATGCGGTCGCCGGTAATGCCGACGTCGGCTAAGACGAGCGGAGCGTCGGCTGAGGCGCCACTGAATATGCGACCGTTTTTTATCAGAAGGTCAAAATCGGCGCGAGCAGTGAGAGCCGAAATAAGCAGAGCGACGGCGGTAAAAAGAGCGGTGGGCGTATTCATCGTTTGGGGTGGAGATGGGTAACAAAAAAAGGGGGTCTACCTATGTCGTGCCATCTCGCTCGGATCGAGCAGCAAAATCTTTCTGCACGGCTCTTTTAGCATGGAGTGTTAATGAAAACGCCGCGTTTCCGAACAGGGAAAACGCGGCGTGGATTAAAGCGTTAGGCTTTATTTTGTCCCGAGGGCGGTGGCACGGGCGCGGACGGCGGGCCAATGAGATTCGGGGATGGCGGGGCCTATATGCTGGACGCATTCGGCGCCGAGCACCGAACCGAGGGCACCTGCGGCGGCGAGGTTCCAGCCTCTCAGGTAACCATATAGAAAACCGGCGGCCCAGGAATCGCCGGCACCAGTCGTGTCGATAGCTTGGGCAACGCGGACTGGCTCAATGCGATGGAGCTCAGAACCGCGGGCAATCCACGCACCGTCTTTACCCATTTTCACGGCGGCGATGCCGCCATGACTGGCGAGGCGGCGCGCGAGTTCGTCGTAGGCGCTAGTCTTGGTTTCGTAGAGGGCATGGATCTCGTCTTCGTTGGCAAAGACGACGTGAACGCCCGCGTCGATTTGGCGTTTGATCCAGTCGCGGGCGACGTTGACGACTTCGAATGACGCGAGATCGATGCTGATTGTGCAACCGGCGGCGCGGGCGGAATCGACGACGGCAGTCGCAAGGGCGGGGTTAAACATCAGGTAGCCTTCAATGTGGGCGTGGCGGCTATCGGCGAAATCGGCGGGGCTGATTTCTTCGGGTGCAAGGGTCATCGCGGCGCCGAGGCAGGTGCGCATGGTGCGCTGGCTGTCGGGGGTAATTAGGGAGAGGCAGCGGGCGTTAGGGAGAGGGGCGCGTTTGAAACGGGAACCTTCAACGCCGTGGTCCAGCATGTTTTGGTGGTAGGTGTCGGCGGTCTCGTCAGAGCCGATCTTGCCGAGGTAGCGGGTGCGCAAGCCGAGGCGGGCAGCGGCGACGGTAGTGTTGGCAGCCGAGCCTCCGGGGGCGCGGACGGGGCTGGCGTGAAGTTGGGTGACGAGGCGTTGCATCTCGTCGGCGTCTACGAGAACCATGCCGCCTTTTTCCCCTCGGACGTGTTGGGCGAGAAAGTCGTCGGAGACGCGGGCGAGCAAATCCATGATGGGGTTACCGGCGCCGATGAGATCGTAAGAGTGCATTTTTATTAAGATGAAGCTTAAGCGTTGATTTTTAAAAAGTAGAAAAACGGGAAGTCGACTCAAGCAGAGACGATGAGGTTGGTGACCAAAATGGGCTCGTCGTCGATTTCTATGATCAAGGAGTAATCGCCAGGTTGGGGGAAAGTGAGGTTGCGGATCTCGTTGATCAGATTGATGCGGTCAAGGGGGCTGTTGGCTTCGAAGGGACGCTCAATGAGGGGTTGGACTTGGGTAGAGTCGAGGCCCATGGAGATGCGCATCTTGTGCTGGCCAGGTGAGCAATCGGTGAGCGTCATGAACCACACCATGAACGGGTGAGTGACGGGAAAGTGGTGGGCCTTGATGTTGGAGAAGACGCCTAAAATGGTGTGTTTGCCAGAGCCGGGGTCGAGATGGACGCCGTCGCAGGTGAGCCAACATAGCAGCTGAGGCTTGGATTGCATGGGCCGGAGTTGGGCGGCGGTGGCGGGACGGGGCAAATCATTTTGCTGGCGGTGTCGGGCGGGGTCGGTGAGTAACAGTCATGGTTTTTGCGCTGCAAAAAATCTCGCCGACGGTGGTGGAGTCGCTGGCGGATTATCCGCCTTGGTTGGTGGTGGCGTGCGCGACGATCGTGGCGGCGGTTTTGATCTGGTTTTTGGTTAAGGCGCTCAAGTGGGCGCTTTGGGTGCTATTGATCGTAGTTTTGGTGGCTGGCGCGGCTACGGCGGTAAAGTTATGGCTAGGATAATGCCCGGCGGGAGAGCTTTTGCTTGCGCGCAGTGGATGCGGGCGTTTAACCCTCGCCGATGAAATACATCTTCGTGACCGGCGGAGTGGTTTCGTCGCTGGGCAAAGGCCTCACAGCGGCGTCCTTAGGCGCGCTCCTAGAACTGCGCGGCCTGACGGTGCGCATCCAGAAGTTCGACCCCTATCTGAACGTCGATCCCGGCACCATGAGCCCGTTCCAACACGGTGAAGTCTACGTCCTCGAAGACGGCGCCGAGACCGACCTCGACCTCGGCCATTACGAGCGTTTTACCAGCGGAAAACTTTCCCGTCTTAATAGCCTCAGTTCAGGCCAAATTTACGAAGCCGTCATTCAAAAAGAACGCCGTGGCGATTACCTTGGCAAAACCGTGCAGGTGATCCCGCACGTGACTAACGAGATCAAGGAGCGCATCTACTCTGGCGGCAAAGACGTCGATATCCTCATCACTGAAATCGGCGGTACGACGGGCGACATCGAAGGCCTACCTTTCCTCGAAGCGATGCGGCAATTTGCCCTTGAGGTCGGGCCGACGGATTGCGTGTTTATCCACGTCACGCTCGTACCATTTCTAAAGGCTGCCGGCGAACTTAAGACTAAGCCCACGCAACAATCCGTCGCTAAGCTCCGCGAGATCGGTATCCAACCCGACGTGCTCGTGTGCCGTACGGATCACCCGCTTGATCACGATCTGCGCGACAAGATTTCGATGTTCTGCAACGTGCCTGTGAAGGCCGTTATCGAGTGCATGGATGTCGACAGCTCGATCTACCAGCTCCCTTTGGCCCTGCAGAAGGAAGGCATGGATCAACTCGTGATCGATTTACTCGGACTTAAAAATCCTCCAGCCGTTAAAAATATCTGGGAGCAAATAGTTAGCCGCATTCTCTCGCCAAAATATGAGGTGACCATCGGCGTGGTCGGTAAATATATCGAGCTCCAAGACGCTTATAAATCCGTCTACGAGTCGATCACGCATGCCGGCATCGCCAATAACTGTAAGGTCAATATTCGCCGTATCGATGCCGAAGATCTGGAAAAGAAAAATGGCCTAGTTGCGCTCAAGGGCCTCGACGGCATCTTGGTTCCCGGTGGTTTCGGCGACCGCGGAACCGAAGGAAAAATCGCAGCGGCACGCTACGCCCGCGAAAATAAAATTCCTTACTATGGCCTCTGCCTTGGTCTGCAAATCGCCGTGATCGAGTTCGCGCGCAATGTCCTAAAACTCGCGGGCGCCAATAGCACCGAATTCGATCCCAAGGCCGCGCACCCCGTGATCGCCATCATGGAGGAGCAGAAAAAAATCATCGATAAAGGCGCTAGCATGCGCCTCGGCAGCTACGAGTGCGCTCTCACGCCCGGTTCGCTCGCGCACAAGGCATACGGCGCCGATAGCGTGCGCGAACGCCATCGCCACCGTTACGAGGTCAATAACGCCTACGTCGGTCAGCTCCAACGCGCAGGTCTCATGGTTAGTGGTATCAATCCTCGTCGCAATCTAGTCGAGATTGTTGAGCTCAAAGGCCATCCGTGGTTCCTCGGCACGCAGGCGCACCCGGAATTCCAGTCCAAGCCCAATAAAGCTCATCCGCTCTTCGCGGCCTTCATCGCGGCCACGCTCAAAAATAAAAAAGGCGGCGCCAAGGTGAGAACAGTGAAAGTTGCGAAATCTACCAAGTCGGGTAAATCGGCTAATAAAAAATAATCCCGTGCTCTACGATCCCTCGAAGTTGTTGATCATCGCAGGGCCGTGCTCGCTCGAAAATGAGGGCGTGTGCCGTGCCGTCGCCGAGTCGCTCGTTCGTATCAATCGCGAGCTGCCCTCGCTCAAAATTATTTTCAAGGGCTCCTTCGATAAAGCCAACCGCACCTCGCTTGGCGGCGCACGTGGCACAGGTATCGATGAGGGTTTAAAACTCCTCGCCTTGATTAAGCGCGACTATGGGTTCCCTGTTTTGACTGATATCCACGAGAGCGCGCAGGTCGCGCAAGTCGCCGCAGTGTGCGACGTCGTGCAGATCCCAGCGTTTTTGTGCCGTCAGACGGATTTATTGCTCGCTGCGGCCGCGACGGGGCGGACGGTCAACGTCAAGAAAGGTCAATTTCTCTCGCCGCAGGAAATGGTTCACGTCACTGGAAAACTCCGCGAAGGTGCCGCCAAAGAAATCTGGCAGACCGAGCGCGGCACGACCTTTGGTTATCAAAACCTCGTCGTGGATATGCGTTCGTTTTCCATCATGCGGCAAAACGGTTATCCTACCGTCTTTGACGCCACGCACGCGGTGCAACTCCCTGGCGCCGGCGGTGGCAAGAGCAGTGGCCAACGCGAATTCGTCGCGCCCCTCGCCAAGGCCGCGCTCGCCGCGGGCGCGGACGGACTATTTATTGAGACGCATCCCGATCCGGCCAACGCGATCAGCGATGGTCCCAATATGATCGCCCTCGTCGATTTACCCAAGCTCCTCGCGCAGTGTCTGGCCGTGTGGCAGACCGTGCGGACCTAAAAGCAAGTCCGCGCACCCGTGCGCACTCCCTTGACCAAGTGCGGAGCGACGCCACACTTGGCGGCAATTTAATCCCTGATGGCTACCTTTATTATCGACGTTCCCGTGCCCTCCATGGGCGCGACCGTGAGCGAACTTATCGTCGTATCCCTCAAAACCAAACCCGGCGAGCGTGTGGCCAAAGGTCAGAAGATCGCGGAATTGGAGAGCGATAAATCCATCTTCGAATACGAGGCGCCAGCCGATGGTACAGTGCTCGCGCTGCCTGTAAAACCGGGCGAAGTGCTGCAATCGGGCGCGCTGTTTCTCAAATTAGAAACCGAGGATGCTAGTCTGCGTCACCTCGAGTCCAAGGCCGGTGCTGCGGTCGCTGCGCCGACGGCAGCTAAATCTGCGGCTGCGCTCATTTGGACGCCACGCGCCACCAAACTAGCCCAAGAAGCCGGACTGGATCCAGCGACGCTTACTGATATCGAGGCGACAGGCCCTGGTGGTCGCGTCTCTGGTGACGATGTCGCCCGCTTGTTGGCGCGGCGTCAGGCCTGATTTTTAGCTTAAAATTTTCCTCGATTGAACTCTCAAGTAACGGTCTGCATCGCCGGCGTCGGACACGCGGCTCCTGCCAAAATCCGCGCCAATAGTGAAATCCTGAAAGCCTTCCCGGATCGCACCGAGGAAGAAATCGTCCGGCTTACCGGAATCCGCGAGCGCCGCTACGCCGCCGATGATGAAAGTGCGACCGACCTAGGCGTGATTGCGGTGCAAAACGCGCTCACTCAAGCTGGCATGAAGGCCGAACAAATCGATGGCATCATCATGGCCACGCTCATTCCCGACCAACCTGTGCCGGCTATGGCGAGTGATCTCGCGCGGAGGTTGGGGATTCCACGCGTCTTGGCGTTTGATCTGAACGCCGCGTGCTCGGGTTGGTTGTATGCGCTCGAAGTTGGGCGTTCGTTTATCATTTCAGGCACTGCCAAGAACGTGATCGTGGTGACCGCAGAGTTGCTGTCGCGCATCACCAATCCGCAGGATCACGAGACAGCCTTTCTTTTTGGCGACGGCGCCGGTGCGGCGATTTTGACCGCGGGTGCGGGCGGTCATCGTCTGCATCGCATGGGTTTGGGCGGCGACGCCGAGCAATTTGATGCGATCCAGCGTAAGGGCGGGGGTGCGCGTATGCCGTGGCCCCTAGCGGCCGATGGACACGCGGAGCATTTTTACCTACAGATGAATGGCACTTCGGTGTTTAAGCACGCGGTGGTGGGTTTTGCGGAGCAGATCGAACAGACGCTCGCGCGGGAAAATCTAAAGCCCGAGGACATCGCCTGGGTCGTGCCGCATCAGGCCAATGAACGTATCTTGAAAGCCGTGAGCAAGCGCGTGGGGATTCCTTACGATAAATTCGTGATGACGATTTCGAAGTACGGTAACACGAGTGCGGCTAGCGTCTCAATGGCGCTGGGCTGGGCGGCCGAAGAAGGGATTTTCACCGAGGGTGATAGAATTATTTTTTGTAGCGTTGGTGCTGGGCTGACGTTTGCGGGCGGTTTGTTGGAGTGGTGAGCTAGCCTTTTACCAGCGCTGGCTGGCTCGTTCTAAGTGGTGTAGACAGGCGTAAAAAAGGCCGCCGGAAGATCCGGCGGCCTCGATTCAAAAGGTGGTTACCTTTGAGCGATTACAGTTTCGTCGGTGCTGCCGCTCCCAGATAGAGACCGTTAAAGAACAGCTTGAACGTGCTATGAGGTGTGGCGCGGAATGTGGCTTCAAAGCCAATCATCACAAGCTTGCCTTGGCCGATCGAGGCTTGGGTGGCGAGTTCGCCGCCGTAGAGCAAATCTTGGCCGACCGCCCAACCACTATAGAGCGGTTGTTTGCTTTCAAACCAAGCGACCTTGCTGGCTTTCACAATGGAGCCGGCGGGCCGATTGAAGACCGGGCTGGTGTCGAAGAACACGTAGCCTGTCTCTGGCATACCGAAGGCGAGCGGATCTTGGTTGTTGAAGTTTACATTTAACACAGAGCCGGGAATGTAGAACTTTTCAGGAGGCAAGGGAACGTCTTTGCCGTCGGCGTCTTTTTCCACGAGGTGGTTTTTGACGGGCAAGCCCATCGCTTCGCCAATGCTAGCGGAAGCGCCCAGCGCGAGCACTGTGCCGCCCGCCTCAACGAAGGTCTTTAGAGCAGGCACGCTCTTGGCGCTGGTGACGGTGCCCAGCATTGAGCGGAATTCTTCTGGGATGCTCTCGGGCGAAGGACCCGCGGCGCGGGCGTAACCGCGACCGCCGCGGCCTTCGGCGTAGGTGCCGCTGGGGAACACGATCACGTCGAAGCTAGACTTGAGGTTGCCAGCATCGAGCACCTGCGGGAATACGACTTCGAAGTTGAACTCGTATTGTTCAAACATCCAACGAGTCCAGCCGGATGGCATAGATCCACCGTACGTATCGACAAGGCCGATACGGATAGGCTTGAGCTTGAAGGCGTCACCGGTGGGCTTAGCGGCGACAGCGTAGGCCGGCACGCCGAGTTCCTTGGCAGCTTTTTCCAGGATCGGGAGGACAGCGGGCGCGGCGGGTATCCACAGCGTACCGGTGCCGAGTTTTTGACCGGCGACGGTTTGCTCAGCGGCTAGCCAATAGACTTCGGCGTTAGCCTTGAGTAGCCGGTTGGTCAGGATGATGGCATCATTGATCTTGTGGCTCACAAGGTAACCGGCGGCGTTGGCGACACTCGTCACGGTAGCGGGCAACGGTTTTTCGGCGTTGAAAGCGAGCTTGGTGAAGGGGCCGTCGAAGCCTTCCATGACGCGGTCGAAGTTCACGCCCATCTGGGTCGCGAGCGTCCAGCCGGTGATGTCGTAGGGGCGCTTGGGCGGGCCGCCGGGATAAGCGAAGTCCATC
>CANGCX010000010.1 GCA_947452315.1 Opitutia bacterium
CGAACGGTGTCAAGGGTTGGGTTTTCCTGACCTCGGTTTTCCTGCGGGACTCAGTAATCGGGAGGTGCGACAACTCCCTACCCGAAGCCAAACGACGGCCACGGTGTCGGGTCGAAGAATCGTCAATTGCGCAAAATCTTCGTCCTTCGTAACAATCACAGCGCCAAGTTCGGCCGCCCGTTGCCAGATCAGCGTATCGGGTGACTGCTCCAGGTTGAGATCAAGGACGTGTTCGGCCTCTTGGCCTTTATCTCGTAGCCAACGCGTGAGGGCGGCTGGCAGTTGGTTATCAACTAAGAATCGTCTCACGAGGCGCGCAGCAATACATGATCATTTTGCGCGGCCGCAAATTCCAGACATGCGCGAAGGTCATCGGCCACAAGAAACGGGTAGTCGGTCAAAATTTCTTCCCAACTCGCTCCGTGTGCGAGCAGCTCCAAAATATCTTTCACTCACAGCCGATAGCCTCGGATGCAGGGACGCCCTCCGCATTTGCCGGGCTCGGCGGTGATTCGGTTGAGAAGCGAGCTCATGGCCTATACTGTGCGGCTTCTGGCAATCGCGCACTGTTAAAAGCTGCAGGCAAACTCGCGGTGGTTTTATTGATTTTTGTGTTTAGAATCCCGTTAATTTTAGCCTCTCGCGATGGACTTGGCCGGATTTTTACCAATGATCGCGGATATTTCTGATCAGCGAATCCAGCAGATCTCAGCCAGCTCGTGCGGCGGCTTTAAGCCTCTCGTCGATGAAATTTAAATAGCTGTGGAAGAATATTTTGCGAAAGTTATAGGTGGTCTCGCGGTAGCGACGCTTCAGATCCTAGAAGTGCATTTTGTTCATAATCATAATTTTTTAATGCCATCAATATGACTTAAGGCAAATAAGGTAATCCGAAATAGCTGATGAGGGCTTATCGCACTTAGGCGTCGCTCTCGGGTGAATCTGGCGGTGGGACAGTCGGCGGGGTGGGTTTCAGGCGTCGTTGGCGGGAGGCATCGATGTTTTCGAGTTGGGGGTTGGGGATGCGGGTGAAGGCGATGCGCATCGGGGTGTAGCCGGTGGCGCCGTGCGCTCCCCCGAAATACACGGAGTTTTTCCCAAACGTTTGGTTTAGCGTGTCGACTGCGAGGTTGAGCTTGTCGCGGGTTTTTTCTTTTTCGGCTTCGAATAGATCGCCGGTGTGCTGCGTGGACGGGAGTAGGTGATCGAGCAAAATACTGACCCGTAGTGGGGCTAGGTTGGCGAGCGTGCGGGGGCGGCGGCTCCATAAAGTGTTCAACGCCTGAGTGAAGCGGAGCGTGTCCTGCGTTTCGTTGAAACGGAGATCCGCGGACCAATCGGTGTCGTCGCGGTGGCGCACGGAGACGCGCAGACCGCCGGCATACAGGTGCTCGTGACGGAGGCGCATGGCGGCTTTTTGCAGGAGGCGGTGCAGGACGGCGAGGGCCGCGGCGGGTTGGCGCTGCTCGGGCGGGAGGACTTGGCTGTGGCCGAGGGTGCTGGTCTTTGGGGCTTCGCGTTCTTGGAGGCCGCCATGGAGCCAGTCGTGGAAACGGGCGCCTTCGACGCTGCCCCAGATGGCGCGGAGTTGGGCGCTACTGGCCGCGTAGAGCGCGGCGACGTCGCCAATGCCGGCGGCGCGGAGGCGTTGCTCCATACTTTCACCGATACCGGTAAAGTCGCTAAGTTGGACGTCGCGGGCAATGAGTTTAGCAGGAATGTCCGCTTCTTCGAACAGGACTAAGCCGTCGGGTTTTTCCAGATCGGAGGCGAGTTTGGCGAGGAACCAGTTAGGCCCGATGCCAATCGAGCAACGTAGCCACGGGCCGACCTCGCGCACGATGCGCGCACGAATCTGCTCGGCGAGGCGAAGGGCACGGGCCGGCACTGCAAAGTCCCCGGAGAGCTCACATTCAAGCTCATCGATGGATTGAACTTTTTTAACCGGCACCAGCGTCTCGACGACCTCACGCAGGCGATGGTGGTAGTCGATGTAAACCTCCGGTCGGGATTCGACGGCGATCAGGCCAGGGCAAAGGCGGCGGGCTTCGGCGAGGCGGGCGTTGCGTTTGAGGCCAAGTTTTTTGGCTTCGAGGCTAAGGGCGATCACGCCCGTGGATTCGGCGAGTAACGGAACGACGGCAATGGGTTGGCCACGTAGTTCTGGTCGCTCTTGTTGTTCGACGGAGGCGAAGTAGGAATTAAAATCGATGGCGAGCGCGCGGAGCACGGCTGGAAGCGTCGGCGCGGATACGGGGCTGTCAAATAGCGAGGCGCTTGACGCGTTCAAACACGTTAAACATCGATGTTAAACATGAAGACGGCGACAATTCGGCAAATGCAGCATGGTTTGACGGCGGTGCTCGAGCGGGTGGCCCGTGGAGAGGAGATTACGATCACGCGGCGGGGGGTGCCGGTCGCGCGCCTTTTGGCGGCGGCGCCTGCTAAAAAAGCTAAGAAACCGGTCTGGCCTGATGCGATAAGCCGGCTTAACGATCGCTTCCGGGATGGAGCCGCAAAAGGAAAACCCGCGAGTGAAATCGTGCGGGAGATGCGGGGCCGAGAGTTATGAGAGTGTATTTCGACACCAGCGTGCTGGTGCAGTGGTACGTCTTGGAGACAGGTTCAGCGGCCGCGGTGGCGTTGCGATCGCGCATCGCCCCGCCCGTGCCGTTGTCGCCGTTTCATCGCGTCGAGCTCAATGCGGCGCTGCGACTTAAAGTGTTTCGCCGGGAACTCAGCAGCCTATCCGTCACGCAAGCGTTAGCAGATTTTGAGGCGGAGGTTGAGTCGGGGGTTTTTGAGCCTGTGGAGTTATCCATGGGGACACTTTGTCGACGGGCTGAGGGTTTGGTGGCTGCTTACTCGGAGCAATTGGGCGTGCGTTCGCTGGATGTGATCCATGTGGCGAGCGCTCTCGAACTGAAGTGCCGCGAATTTGTGACGGCGGATGTGCGCCAAGGCGAACTGGCCGAAGCCTGTCTCTTGAAGGTAATTAAACCCTGAATTCTTCTATGCGCATCGCGGTCATCTCAGACACCCACGACAAATACCCCGAAGATTTGCCGGCGCGTTTGAAAGACGCGGACGAAATCTGGCATCTCGGCGACGTGTGCGAGCCGGAGACGCTCGCGGAATTCAAGCGGCTCGGCAAACCCCTACACATCGTGCTGGGTAACAACGAGTGGGAGGCACTTTGGCCGATGGAGTTGACGCTCATGCGCGAAGGCGTGCGTTTTTTCCTGACCCATATCTCGCCTAAACAACCGCCGGAAGGCGTGGATGTGGTGTTGCATGGGCACACGCATGTTCCTCGTGATGAAGTAGCGCACGGGGTGCGTTGGCTAAATCCCGGCTGCATCACGCGACCCAATCGCGGGGCGCCGGCGAGCTTCGCGTGGCTCACGGTAAAAAAAGGCGAACCGCTTAAATGGGAACTGGAGTTGTTGTGAGCGCCGAATTTTTCGCGACAAAGACGCTGGCGCCGCGCGGATGAATGGTTTTTTCTCAGACTGATCACGTGAGCACCCACGAGCAACAACAGGATCTTTTCGGGCTTTTCGCGCCGACGGCGGGAGTCCATCGCGCGCCCCCGGCGGCGGTAGGGGTGACGACAGGGTTGGCGGCGGCCGGCGAATTTGTGCCGCTACCGGAGAGGTCGCCGGAGCTGCCGGAGATTGTTTTCGAACGCAGCCTAAAGGCGCGAAATTATCGGCTCACACTACGGCGTGACGGCGTAGCGGTAGCTACGATTCCAGCGCGCGGTTCGCAGCGCGAGGCCGAGCGCTTTGTCGCCCAACAAGGGGAATGGCTTGAGCGCGCGCGAGCGCGGCAACGTCATCGCCCTCGGGCCGCAGAAGTCTGGCCCCTCGGCGCTCGCGTACTTTGGCGCGGTGAGTTGGCGCAATTGCGCGTCGCCGCGACGGGCGAAAAACCGCAAGTGTGCCTCGCCGCAGATGTGTTTCGCGTCCCGCGGCTCGATGGAGATTTGCGGCCCACTCTTGAGGCCCAATTTGCGCGACGAGCAAAGATCGAATTGCCGGCGCGCGCTTGGGAACTTGCCGCAACGGTCGGCGTGGAAGTAAAGCAGGTCACAGTGCGTAACCAGCGTTCTCGCTGGGGCTCGTGCTCGGCGACGGGAACAATCTCACTTAACTGGCGGCTGGTGCAGACGCCAGATAGCGTGCGCGATTATATCATTTACCACGAGCTTATGCACCTGCGGGAGATGAACCACTCCGAGCGTTTTTGGGCGCGCGTCGAGGAAGTCTGCCCGCCGTGGCGTGAGGCGGAACTCTGGCTCAAGCGCAACGGCTCACTTGTGGGTTTGTAAGCTTTCTAGCCCTTGTGTTTTACCGCGCTGGTCGCTTAGCGAAAATCGAGCAGTTCAACTTCGAAAATCAGGGTGGCCTTTGGCGGGATCTTGGGTGGCTTCCCTTTTTCGCCGTAAGCTAGCCAGTACGGAATGATGAGCGTGCGCTTCTCGCCTTTGCGCATAGTCAGAAAGGCTTCGTCCCAGCCGGCAATGACCGTGCCGAGGCCAAGACGGAAACTGAAAGGTACGCCACGTTTGTAAGAACTATCGAAGGGCGTGCCGTCGAGGAGGCGGCCGTCGTAATGCACGATGACTTCGCCACCGAGCCGCGGACCGGCGTCACCAGTGCCTGGAGCGCGTTCGATGTAGCGCAGGCCAGAAGGGAGTTTTTTGGCGGTGCCGTACGTTTGGGCGAGCAGCAACGCGTCCTCGGTGCTAAATTGCGGGGTGCTCGCCGCGAGGGCCGCACGCATATTGGCATTGATCGGGCGGCCGGGATTTTTGCGCGCCAGTATGCCGGAGCGTACGACGAAGGCGATTGTGAAGAGCACGACACCAAGCAGGCCGAGATAAAAAAAGCTGCGCAGTGGAGAAGATTTGGCGGGCATGTCAGAAGTTATGGGTGGATAACGCCGAGGAATTTAAAAATGGCAAATTCGGTGGCGTGGCGTGACGGGATTATTTTTTGGCCAACAAATCGAGGGCGGCAGCGGTGAGCGCGGTGACGCCGGTCTTGATCGCGGGCTCCGGCAACGGCGCGAACTTGCTCGAATGCAGCGAAGGCAGCGCGGCGCCCGTGCGTTGGCTCTCGGCGAATTTTACCGGATCGACCGCACCGACGCGGAACATGCAGATCGGCACCTTTTCGGCGGTGCGGCCGAATTGACCGAAATCTTCGCCGCCCATCTCTGGATCGATGCCAACGATGCGTTCGGCGCCGAGCCAGGGTGTGAGCACGGTGCGCACACGACGCGTGAGGGCGGGATCGTTGTAAGAAGCGGGAGTGAATTCACCTTCGAGAATCTCGACGATGGGCATACGGTCCTCGGCGAGACCGGCAGCGATGGCTTCACCTCGGCAGATTCGCTTCACCGCCTCGATCGTATGGCGGCGAACAGTTTCCGAATAAGATCTAAGCGTGAGTGAGAGCTTCACCTCGTCGGGAATGATATTGGATTTGGTGCCACCGTGAATAGAGCCGACAGTGACGACGGCTGGATCGAGTGGGCGCGTCTCGCGGCTGACGATGGTCTGGAGGGTTGTGACGATGCGCGCGGCGAGAACGATCGGGTCTTTGGTGGCGTGCGGGTAAGCGCCGTGGCCACCGGCGCCGCGTACGGTAATCTCGGCGGTATCGACGTTAGCCCAGTTGAAACCCTCGAGTATGCCGATGGTGCCCGCCGGCAGCGTCGCGCTGTCGTGGACGGCGAGGGCGAAGTCGGGCTTCGGAAACTTTTGGTAGAGGCCTTCTTTAAGCATGGCGCGCGCTCCGATGCCGCGTTCCTCGGCGGGTTGGCCGACGAAGAGGACCGTGCCTGACCAACGGTCGCGGTGGGCGGCGAGTTGGCGAGCGGTGCCGGTGAAGATTGTCATGTGCAAATCATGGCCACAGGCCTGCATGACGGGCACATCTTTGCCGGTGAGATCGGTGACACGCGCGGTGCTGGCGTAGGGAACCCCGGTTTCTTCGAGGACAGGCAAACCATCCAGATCCGTGCGAACAAGCAGCGTGGGCCCGGGGCCGTTTTTGAGGACGCCGACGATACCGTGACCACCAAATTTTTCAGTGACCTCGAAACCAATGGAGCGAAGTTCGGCGGCGAGTTTGGCCGCAGTTTTTTCCTCCATCAGCGAGAGCTCGGGGTGAGCGTGGAGCTCGGAGTAAAGGGCGAGGAGCGCTGGATAATCGGCGGCGAGTTTTTGCGCGACGACAGCGGGTGTGGTGCCATCGGCGGCGCGAAGAGGCACACCGAGCGCGATGAGCAACCAGAGGGCATGCAGAGGAAGGTGTTTCATTTAGGTTCGAGTTGGGTGATGAGGGCGTCGATGAGGGCGTCAGTCTGGAGTTTAAGATGTTGGGCGAGTGGGGGCGTCGTCGCGGCTGGAGCGGATTTTTTTTGTTCGGCGTAGGCTTGGTCGCCGGCAATTTGCGCGGCGCTAAGAAAAGCATCTTTTGCGGTATGAAAGGCGCCGTCCTCGCCGAGATCCGCGGCGGTAGCGGGGCGGCCAAGGAAGGCGGTGGTCGAGGCCTCGCCAATCCAGACGCGCCAATCTTTTTCGTCTGCGAAGTATGCTACAGTCGCACCGGCGTGCTCGGTGCCCAGCTGGCGGGCGAGGGCGCGCATGAATTGGCCTGGGGCGGCGTCCTCGGCAGCGGGCGGGGATTGGGCGAAGAGGCGGGCGCGAATTTTGAGGCCGGTGGCGCGTTCGACGTTGGCGAGTTTGTAGTTAAAATTTTTCGCGCGTGGGGGCTCAGCAGGGAGGAGATTTTGGGGGTCGTCGAAGAAAGCGGCGGGGCCGGGGGCGCGAGCGGCGGTATATTTGGGGGCTTTGCCGGCAAGAGCGGTGAAGGAGGTGGGATCGGCGCGGAAGGCGCGGGCGGCTGAGCCAATGCGCAGAATTTTAATCGTCAGGGCGTCGTCCGCGCGGATCCTCGGGAGCAATTCGAGACCGCGGATGATACGACCGAAAACGCTGTGTAAAAAATCGAGGCGCGGAGTGGGCGCTAGAGTGATGAAGAATTCACAGGAGTTGGTGTCGGGCCCGGCATTGGCCATAGACAGGATGCCAGTGCAGTTGTGGCGAAGGCCGGGGGCGAATTCGTCTGGGAAGTGGTGTGGAATGGGGTGCGCTTCATCGTCGGTGTCTTTGAGGCCGGGGTTACCACTTTGCAGTACGAAGCCCGGTACCACGCGGTACCAAGTAAGGCCGGTGTAAAATGGTTGGCCGTTGCGCGGGGCAAGCGTGCCCTCGGCCAGACCAACAAAATTAGTGCACATGAGCGGCGCGCGCGTGAAAAAAAGCTCCGCGGTGAGCGTGCCGCGCGGTGTGATGAACTCGGCGTAGAGCCCGTCGGGGAGTTGCGGCGCTTCGGCCCGAACCGCGGCGAGTGGGATTAAGGAAACGAATAGGGCGGCGAGCAGGCGTTTCATGCGCTCACGCTGCTGAACTGGGCGCGCCGCGACAAGCTCCGCCGCGAGCGAAATAAAACCTAGGTGAGGCCACCCGCGCACAGTAGCCGCTTGTGCGACCTCACTTAGAATCGATTATGGGAGAAACGAGCAGATGTACTCGCAGAGGCCGGTTGGGACGGCGATCGTGAAGCCGCTCTTGCCCGGGACGTCGAAATACGTGCCCGCTGCGTACGTCTTGGCGGCGGTTTGACCATCAAGGGTGACCGTGCAGGTGCCAGCGACGATTTCCATGCGCTCAGCGGCATCAGTGCCAAAGTGATACGAACCGGGACGAATGAGCCCGAGGGTTTTCTTCGTGCCGTCAGCGAAGAGGACCGTATGGCTGACGACGTTGCCGTCGAAATAGACGTTGGCCTTGGTGTGGACGGTGACGCTAGTGAACTGGGTCGGGAGGGACATGGTGGTAGGAATTGAGGGAAAGCGTGAAGGACGGAGCGCGCGGGAGTCGAGCGCGAGGACCAAGCCGGTAAATATTTTTTTCGTGGGTTGGAATTGGACTCTGGATATGCAGACGCGGTGCCGTTAGCCTAGATTTCCCCACGCGATAAATTCATGAAATTATTTTTACGATTTTTGCTGAGTCTGGGTTGGCTCATTGTCGGGGCAGCTCAGGCGGGCGCTCAGACGCGAACACTCACCCGCGCACACGCGCACAACGACTACGCCCATGCGCGGCCGTTATTCGACGCGCTCGATGCCCACTTCGGGAGTATCGAAGCGGATGTGTTTTTGGTGGATGGTAAATTGCTCGTGGGGCATGAGCGCAAGGCACTCTCGCCGGAGAAAACCCTAGAGGCGCTTTATCTCGAACCCTTGCGCACACGGATTAAAATAAATGACGGGAGCGTTTACGGCGATGGCGTCGGCGTGACCTTGTTAATCGATGTGAAGACGGAGGCAGGGTCGACCTACGCGGGGTTGCACCGAGTGTTAGCGGGATATACAGAGATCCTGACGCGCTACGAAAATAACGAAGTGAAACTCGGCGCGATCACGGTGATTATTTCTGGCAACCGCGCCCGAGCAGCGATGGAGCAAGCCGCAGTGCGCTTCGCGGCGATGGATGGCCGCTTAGGGGATTTGGATGCGCCACCCGGTGCGCCCAATTTGATTCCACTGGTGAGTGATACCTGGGCGAAACTCTCCAGCTGGCGCGGCGACGGGCCCTTACCTGAAGCGGATCGGGAAAAAATTAAAACCCGCGTGCAGCAGGCTCACGCGCAAGGGCGACGACTGCGTTTGTGGGCCGCACCCGATACGCCCGCGGCGTGGGAAATTTTAGATGCCTGCGGCGTTGATTTAATCAACACCGATCGACTCAAAGATCTTGCTTTGTATCTCGAAAAAAAACGCCCCGTGCGGGGGTGAGCACGGGGCGGGGTGAAGCGAGTCGTTGAGCCCCACACCAGAGGCTCAACGGTCTAGGTATTTAGAAGCGACCGTTCACGCCAATCGTCACGGTGACGAAGTTGATTGTGGTGCGGCGCATACGATCTTTGGAGCCAATGTACCAGCGTTGGGGTTCATTGAGGACGTTGGAGGCGTCGATCGTAAAGCCAAGGTTGGGTTGGTATTGATAGCCGGCTCCAAGATTCAATGTCTTCATTGAATAACGGTATTGGTTGAGGGCCGGGTAGGTGGGGTTGAACGTGGTGATGTTTTCACCCGTAAAGTTGTACAGCGCCCGTAGACTGGTTTTGCCGTAGCGCCAATTGAGGGATGCGTTGGCGGCGTGGGGGATAAAGCCAGCGATCTCGCGGCGTGTGAGGTAGCGGGTGCCTTCACGTAGGCCGTGTTGGTCGGTCCAGCTGTAGTTAAGCGAGGTGGACAAGCCTTTCAGTAAGCCGGGCAGAAATGTGAACTGTTGTTGATAGGCGAATTCCCAGCCGTTGACCGTAACGGTGCCGCCGTTAAAGGAGGTGCGTTCAGTGAAGCCGGCGTATTCTCCGTCGTAGCCGTTGTTGGGGCCGGAGGGGATGATGCGTGCGTCTTGGTTGGTGACGATGAAGTCGCGGATGTCTTTGTGGAACCAACCTGCCGTCAAGCTGCCCACCGGCTCGAAGTAGTATTCGAGCGTGAGGTCCCAGTTTTTGGACTGCTGGGGTTTGAGGGCGGGATTGTTGATCGTGAGCCGCTGGTTGGCCTCGTCGATGGTTTCACCCGGCAAGAGATTAGCGAGCGGAGCACGACCGTAGCTCGTGGAGTAGCTGGTGCGGAATTTGAGGTCCTTGGTGATGTCGTGGTAGGCATGGATACTGGGGAATTTCTGGTCGAACTTGCCGTAGAGAAGCCGGTCAGTGTCGGCGTAGTCTTTGGTGGCTGAGCCGATGGGATCGGCGAGTTGTTGGGCGGCGGTGGTGGCGACCCGGGCTCGGACCCAGCCCCAGCTGCGGGTTTTAACATCCTCAAGTCGGATGCCGGCGAGGTAGCCGGTGCGGGCGAGCCAGCCGCGACTGCCCAGGCGGCCTTGAATCATCGCATAGTAGGCGCCGATCGCCTCGGTCACGCCGTTGGTGCCGACGTATTTTTGGCTCTCGTTATAATACATGTCTTCAACCCAGAGCGAGGGATCGGCGGGACGGCCGTCTTTGGTGAGGCCTTCGGCCTGCCAGAAAGGTATTTTGCGGCCGGTCTTGATCATGTCGTAGCTTACGTAGCTTGCATCGGGCGCGATCCGTTGGCTGGGATCGTAGGCAGTGGCGGCTTTGTAGCTCCAGCGGTGACGATCTTTACCCCATTGATCCATCTGCAGGGAGCGCCAGTGAAAGCCCGCTTTGACGGAGGTGGGAGCAGCGATGGGCAGCGTGTAGCGCGCGTCGAAGCGGAATTGTTTCTGCAACTGGTCTTGTTCGTTGCGAGCTTGGGTGAGGCCGTCGGTCGCGCGGGGCAGGTAGTTGTTGGGGTTGGTGAAATCAGGGCCACCGTTTTGGATGAAACGCGGGTAGAGTTCGTTTTGGGTCTGGTCGAGAATCCAGCCGGCGCCGCCAAAGTAGATGGCGCGGCCTGGGACTTGAGCACTGGGGTCGAACAACCGCATGTTCAGTTGGCCGCCGCGGCCTTGGCCGGTATTGAGCGTGGTGCGAGCGATGCCGCCGGTGTATTCAATGAAGAGGTTGCCGTAGGTGTGTTCGGCGCTGAGGTCCGCCCGGCCCATGCGCACGTAGTAATTGAGGGGACCGTCCATCTGGACATCTATGTTGTTGGTGTTGGTGGCAGCCGCGGAAGTACTGGGGATGGCTTTGATGACGGTGATCTGGTTGGTGAAGGCGCCAGGCACGATGCCGGTCGAGGCGCTGGGCACCTGCACGTTACTGTTACCCGAGGCGGCGGCGGTGACGCGGACGCGACGACGGAGCCGCTCGAAATTGTCGTTCTCGGTGATGTTGAGGGTAAACTTCGTGTTCTCTGAGTATTTAAAGTCGGTCTTAAAATTTACGCTCTGCTGCTTACGGTTGTTGGTGTTGTCCCAGGTCTGGTAATTGAAGACGGGCGCGGGGCCGTCGTTGATAAAGGTGCGGTCAAAGACAGCTTCGAAGCCGCCGACGGCATTTTCCGAGTAGAACAAATTGACGGAGGTGCCTAGGTTGCGATGGCCGCCGAGGATGCTGAACACCTGCTGGTGGGTGAGGTTGAAAATAGGGTGGGAACGGTGATCGGAACGAATTGGGGTCTGCTCGAAAAACGGCGGGGCCCAGCGCATGCTCACATTGTAGGTGGTGCGTCGGTCTTCCTTCATACTGAAGGTGGAGCGCGTCTTGAAGTTGATGGTGCCACCCAGCGAATCAGCACCTTTGTCGGGGGTCTGGCCTTTGATCAGTTCGAGCCCTTCGAACATGGCGCCCGTGATGGATTGGAGCTCGAAACTGCGATTGGTGCCCAGGGTGGTAAGCGAGCCGCCGTCAACGGTGACGTTGTTGAGCGTAGGATCCATGCCGCGGATGTTGAAGCGGTAGGCGAGGCCTTCGTCGGTGGGACTGCCCGCGACGCCAGGCAGGCGTTGGACGACTTCGCCCGCGCTCATGTTGGGCAGATAACCAAACGAATCCATGGCGATAACATCCTTCACGTTAGTGGCGTTGCGCTTTTCGGTGATCATGGCCGCGTTGCCCTCCCGTTCGCCGGTCACCTTGAAGGACTCAAGCTTGTAGATGCCGGCGGTGAGTTCGAAATCGCTGGTGATCGTTTGCCCGGTGCTCACGACCAGGCGTCGGCGCGTGGCATCGAGGCCAATGTAGGTGACGACGAGCTCATGCGTGCCATCAGGTACGCCGGTGAGGGTGTAGCGGCCGGCGTTGTCGGAAAGAGAGGAGAGATTGAGCGTGGGGATGGCAACGAGAGCGCCGGCGAGTTGGTTGCGCGTGGCGGCGTTACTAATGGCGCCGGTGATCGTTCCACTGCCACTGGCTTCCGCGGCCGTGGCTACGGCTACAGTCAAGAACATCGCACACATTATAACGCACAGACTCGTGCAGAAACGCACGACGGCGGCAGACCGATTGCATGGGGTTGGGCAGGCAGTTTTCATGGGGTAAAAGAATAGGCTGACATTTAAGCAACGGTAAGGAGGGGAGCCTCATCGTGCGGGGGGTAAATACAGCTCAGTGCTGTAGTTTTAGGGGTGGCTTGACCTGAGCGTGAGCGCGCGGCCAACGCAATTAAAAAGCCTTAGGATTAGAGCCCTAGCCTAGTAAAAAGCGGTGGCTTGTGTGGGTGGGGCATTGTGCGTTTTAATGTCAGGGTGCTTATTCTCAATACGCTCGCGCCGGTTTTTTTGCTGATCGCCATCGGGGCGAGTTTGCAGGCGTCGAAATTTTGGTCGGTGGGATTCTTGAAGGAGGCAAACCGCGTCACGTATTGGCTGGGGTTGCCGGCGCTGTTGTTCACCCAATTGGCGGGGTCCATTCACGGCGTGACGGGCGCAAAAGCGATGCTGGTCGGGATGATGATTGCGACCTTGGCGGTGTTGGCGCTGGGTTACCTCGCTGCTTGGTTGATGCGCGTGCCGGGTGCGGTAGTGGGCACGTTTGTACAAGGCGCGTTCCGTGGAAATTTAGCATTCGTAGGACTACCCATTATTTATGCACTGCCTGACGTGCCGCTGGCGGGTGGAATCTCACTGCGGGCGGCGGCGGTGCTGACGGTGGCGCCGATGATGATTTTTTTTAATGTCGGGGGCGTGGTGGTGTTGTTGTTGAGCCAACATCGGATCGGATGGGGGATGCTAGGGCCGTTTTTGCGGCAGTTGGCGACGACCCCGCCACTACTGGCTTCGCTGGCGGGCATCGGGTGTGCCTTGGCGGGCTGGGAGTTGCCGACGGTGGTGAACAAAACCTTTGGGGCGCTGGGCGAAATGGCGTTGCCCTTAGGTTTGCTCGGCGTGGGCGGCTCGCTAGTGACGGTGCGGCTTGGGGCGGGGTGGCACACGCCTTTGATCGTGGCGCTTTTAAAGACGGTCGCGGCGCCCGCACTGGGTTGGCTGGCTGGGCGCGCGCTCGGACTAGGCGCCGTGGAGTTGAAGGCGGTGCTGATCTTTCTGGCGACCCCTTCGGCGGTGATTTCCTACACGATGGCCGCTGAAATGAAGGGCGACGAGCGACTGGCGGCCGGCGCGATCGTGTTGAGCACACTTACCTCGTTGGTAGCGCTGGCGGTAATCGTGGGGGTGTTTTAACGGATTGGGCGAGTCGGGCGGGCAGGCTACTGCTCGGCCGAAACCGGCCCGACCCCAGTCAGAGGCCCCTCTTAGGCCCCGGCTTTGGTTTGGGTGCAATAGGCTTCTGTGCGAGTCGTTTTTCTTCCCAATGCTCGTTGGGTTTCCCTCATCAGATTTTGCGGATGGAGCGCATGGGATCGGTATCTCGCGTCTAACCGATGATTAGTAAATCACCGCTGGTATCAGAAACCTAGAAAATGGCCCGGATATTTGCGCCGTTTGCAATCTGCTGAAACCTTGCCTTGACGGTCGTGTCTAGAGCACTAGCACCCATTCTTTTTAACGTTATGAAAACTCTCTTTGCGCTCGGTCTGACCCTCGCTCTGCTTTCTTCGCCAACTCAGGCGGAGTCACCTCGCGCTGGCTCGATGAGCCGTTCGGGTGATCATGGACGTTCGTTTGATAACTACGGCCGCAATCACCGTTCTATCAGCTACAACTTTGGTTACTACGGCCCAGCTTATTCTCTGTCATATGGTTATTACCCTGGCTCATATGGATATTATTATCAGCCTTACGCTTATCGTCCAACGCCGGTTTACGTTTACGATGGAGGCTATTACGAAACCACTAATAACCGGCCCGATTACGTTGGCAACGGCTTAGCGCTCGGTGCCATTGCTGGAGCTATCATCGGTAACAATAGTGGTTCGCTCGGCCATAGTGCTTGGCGCGGCGCCGCTTACGGCGCTGGCGCAGGACTTTTGATTGGTGCTATTGCGGATAATAACGCTCGCCGCCGCGAAGCGGCCACCTCCGTCCCCTCTGCGCCTATTTCTAGCACGCCTGCTCCCGTTCCGGCCGCTGTGGTTCAACCCCGCGTGATCACGGCTCCAGCGGCACCCGCTTCATCGATGGGTGATGCCAATCGTATGTTTGGTCGGAACTGATAGAGTCCCGCCGTTTCACACCCTCCCTCTTTCACTTTCTCACTTTTTAACACCGTACCATGAACACCTCCCTTCGTCTTCTTGCCCTCACTAGCGTGGCTGCACCCGCTCTTTTTCTTGCCGGTTGCGCGACCGGCGTGGAAACCCCATCGGGCGTCCCGGTCACCGAAATGAAAGCCGACGAGCGCGGCTTCGTCGCCGGCACAGGCGTCGAGTCTCAGGACCTGGTCACCGTCACCGACAAAATGGCCCGTGGCGTTCTTGCTATCCCCGAAATTGCTAACGCTAAACAGACCCCGCGCATCGTACTTGAACCCGTCGTCAACGAGACGCGTTTTCCTATTAGTAAGGATATCTTCCTCACGCGCATCCGCACCCAGTTAAATGAAAAAGCCTTGGGCCGCGTGCGATTCCTGGACCGCGAGATGATGAAGACCCTAGAGCGCGAGCGCGACCTCAAGCGCAATGGCCAAGTCACCGCCAGCGCCGATCCCTCAGTGGTCGAATTCCGCGGCGCCGATTATTTCCTCACCGGCAAACTCCAAGGCCTGACCACCAAGACCTCCAAGGGCACCAGCGATTATATTCTATACAGCTTCCGTCTCACCGACGCCCGCACCAGCGAGATCATCTGGGAAAGCTCCGCCGAGATTAAGAAACAGGGCCTCGAAGACGCTGCTTATCGCTAAAGCCGCACTCGTACCGTAGCTTTTACAAATCTAAACGGCGGGTGTCGGCCTTGCGCCGCGCCCGCCATTTTCATCTCCTTCTCGTCCGATGGTAAATCGTCTTAATTCATTTTCATTTCCTCGCCTCTATTCCGCTGCGTTTGCCTTGGCTCTCCTTGGACTGACGGGTTGCACTACCGTGCCCGAGCGCCCTCAGGCTCGACTCACGGGAGACCCCATCATCGACGGCAACACCCATCGTGCCGCCGCACCCGTGCAAGACCGCACCCTTTGGGATTATCGTATCGCGGCCAGCGCTCTTCGCGCCGGTCAGCTGGACGAAGCCAAGCTGCACCTCGACACCGCGCTGCCGTTGATCGGCGGTATTTTGGCCAACGACGCGGACGCAAAAAAAGCCCGCAGCCTGTTTTCTGCTGAAAGCACGAAGACCTTTATCGGCGAGCCCTACGAACGCGTCATGGCCTACTATTACCGCGGCCTCCTGTACTGGCGCGACGGCCAGCCTGACAACGCTCGGGCCTGTTATCGCTCCGGCCAACTCATCGACAGCGACGCCGAGACCGCCGAATACAAAAGCGATTACGTTCTGCTCGATTATCTTGATGGCTTAGCTTCGGCCAAACTCGCTGCCGATGGCTCCGACGCTTTGGCCCGCGCACAAGCCAACGCCAAGAATCTAAAACTGCCCGCCTACGATCCTGCGGCTAATGTTCTCATTTTTGCCGAATACGGCACCGGTCCGCGCAAATACGGCGGCGGCGAATACAGCGAACAACTTAAGTTTTTTGTCAAAAATTCCACGGCCCACGCCGCCACCCTCAACGTTAACGGTCAGTCGGTCAGCCTCCCAGCCTACGACGATCTCAACTTCCAGGCGACCACCCGCGGCGGTCGCGTCATGGACTATATTCTCGGCGGCAAAGCCGTCTTCAAGCGCACCACCAATACCGTCGGGGACGTCGCTCTCATTGGCTCAATTATCGCCGCCAATAATGGTAGCCGCGACGGCGACCGTGCCGCCGTGGCTCTCGGCGCCATTGGCCTCATCGGTAAAATCGCCTCCGCCGCGACCACCCCGCGCGCTGATATCCGTATGTGGGATAATCTCCCACAGCGCCTCAGTTTTGCTGCGCTCCGCCTTGCCCCGGGTGATTATCCGGCCACCCTCGAATTCCAAGACGCCACGGGCCAAACCCTGCGCGGACTCACGCAAACCCTCACCCTCCATGTGGATCCGGTTGATCGCGATACGGTGATATTTTTGAGCGAACTTAAACGCTGATCACGAGTCATACAATTACACCACCACCACTGCTGACCGTTATGAACATCAAAACCTCCCTTCTCTTAGCCGCTACCGCCGGCCTCGTGTTACTTGCCGGCTGCGCCACTCCCGGCCCCTTCACGCCGCAGGACACCACCCGCTACACCGTCGAGAATACCGAAAAATTTGTCCTCCTGGATAAACCCGCCCAAGTCTCGGTCACCTGCACCGGCCTCCAAGAACGCACGCTCGCCGACGGTCGCCTCGAAGTCGTCGCTAATGTAAAAAACCGCGAAGCCCGCCGCATCGAAGTGCAGATCAACGCCGTCTTCAAAGACGACCAAGGCTTCAGTACTGGCGACGAGACTGCGTTCCAAACTCTCATTCTCGCTGAGAATTCCACCGAGGCCATCCGCTTCACCGCGATGAACACTCTCGCGAAAAAATACACCATCCGCGTCCGCCAAGCCCGCTGAGCTACGCCATCCCCGCTATGAAAGCACTTTTACTCACTCTTGTTTTGCCCGCGCTCAGTGCCGTCGCTTTCGCGCAAGCCACCGCGCCCGTCACCGAACCCCCGGTCCCCGTCACTCAGGCCTGGCCTGTTGCCGTTGCCCAACCGGCTGCCCCTGCTGAGCAACGACTCTATGGCGCCCATGCCACCCCGCTCATCGCGCCCGCCGCCGCTCAGGCCGTCGTCGATAAATTTCGCGCGGCCTACAGCACCGCGAACGCCCCGCGCCTTGTGATCTACGTGAATCGTTCGCTCGTGGACGTCGCGGGCCTTAAGCTGACCGGCCGCACGGAATCTTACACCGAGCAATCCGCCGACGGAAAAACGACTTCCTCCACAACCAGAGCCTCTTCCACCTATGCTGCGAAAGATGCCTCCACGCCTGCGCCTACTCCCACGCTCGCCGATCAACAAACCGTGCGCGATATCGAGCGCTTCGTCGGGCGCGCATTCCGCAATGGCGGCGCCAAACTTTCCGATCAACGTATCGCCGGCGTGATGCTCAGCGAACAACCCGGCGCTCGATTGCTCGGTGATCAAGCCGCCAAGGAACGCGCTGCGCTCGCCCAGTCTGCCGATATCGCGATCGAAGTGCTCATTTCAACGCGCACGTTGATCGCGGCCGAAGTTTCCGGCGACACCACGCTCGCCGTACCCGATATCCAGATGACCGCTATCCGTCTCAAAGATGCCGCGATTTTGGGGCAAGCTTCGGCGAGCGACGTCCTTGGCGCAGGTGCAGCACAGGCTGCGAAAAAATTTAGCCCGGCTGAGATCACCGAGGCTACCGCACTCGCCTTGATGGAGGACATGCTCCTCAACGCTAAGTAAAGACGCTAAGCCGCGGGTAAATCCGCGGCGCTTAGGGTATCCGTTACTAGAAGCGGATTGCACGGAAGGGCGCGGCACGAAACAGTGCGCGTCTTTTCCATGAGCCGCTTCCCCTCTTATTTCGCCGAAGTTCGGCCGACACTTGCACTGGCGGTACCGATCATCGTCGGCCAAGTCAGCCAGATGCTCATGGGCATCACCGACAGCGTGATGATCGGCCAGACGGGCACCGTGCCCTTGGCGGCGTCATCGTTTGGCGGAAATGTGTTTGGCGTTTTTTATGTGATCGGGATCGGATTAATGATTCCGGTGGCGGTCTTCGTCTCACGTGCGCGCGGTGCGGCGAGGCTGCATGATTGCGCGGAGTATCTGCGGCATGGGCTGGCGTTGGCACTGGGGTTTGGCGTGCTCGAGACGCTGGCGATGGTGGTGCTCGGATGGCAGTTGCACTGGTTTCAGCAACCCCCGGAAGTGCTAGCAGTGGTAAATCCGTTTTTCTGGCTGATCGGCACATCGATTACGCCCGTATTGGTGTATCTGGCGCTGCGGCAATTTGCGGAGGCAATGGGGCGGCCCTGGGTGCCCATGTTTATCATGCTCGGAGGCGTCGGACTGAATATTTTTTTAAATTGGATTTTTATTTACGGAAATCTCGGTGCGCCCGCGCTAGGCCTAACGGGCGCGGGCATCTCGACGCTCATTTCTCGAACACTTGGAGCTTGGGTGATTTTCGAATGGATGCGGCGGGATCCGGCGGCACGCGCGGCCTGGCCAAAGCAGTGGTGGGCGCCACTCTCGATGACGCGGTTAAAAGAAATGCTGCGGCTTGGGTTACCCACCTCGGGAATTTTATTTTTTGAAAGCGGTGCGTTTGCCGCGGCGGCAATTATGATGGGTTGGCTGGGCGCCTCCGCGTTGGCGGCCCATCAAATCGCCTTCACGTGTGCGGGTACGACCTTCATGGTAACACTCGGGCTTTCGATGGCGGCCGGCATGCGCGTCAGTGCGGCAGTTGGCGCGAAGGAACCGGCGCGGTTGCGGCCCATCGGATTTAGTGCGCTAGGCTTAGGGGTCATCATCGCGGCGGTGTTCATGGTGATTTATCTCGTAGCCGGCCGCACGGTGGCAGGCTGGTTTGTGGATGATATCGGCGTGGTCGCGTTGGCTGCTCAGCTGCTCGTTGTTGCGGCGCTATTTCAAATCGTCGATGGCGCACAGGTGATAAGCGCGGCGCTTTTGCGTGGCCTACAAGATGTGAAACTGCCGGCGATAATCACATTTGTTGCCTATTGGGGTGTCGCCATTCCGGGCGGCTATTTCCTTGGTGTGCAGGGTAAATTTGGCGCCGTGGGAATTTGGTCGGCGTTGGCCGCGGGTTTAGGCTTTGCGGCGATTTTCCTGGTTTGGCGCTTCGCCCGCCTGACCCGATCACACGCCTAATTTGGCGCGGACTTCGGCGAGCGTTAGACCGGAAACGTGGATGACTTTTTGGCGAGATTTGTCGCCTTGTTGGAGCGTCACGGCGCGTCGGGGGAGAGCGAGGGTGTCGGCGAGGAATTCGCAGAGCTCCTCATTCGCCCGGCCTTCGAGTGCGGGGGCGTGAACTTTGACTTTTAAGGCATCACCGAGCCAGCCGACGACGACGTTGCGCGGGGCGTTGGGGACGGCTTTGATCGCGAGCGTACAGGAGGCGAGCGGTGTGGTCATGGTGCTTCCTCACGAATCGCGCGAAGTTTAATTTTTAGGGCTGTCCTATCGAAGTAAGGAAGCAGAGTTGATTTGGGCAAAAGAACAGGACGGAGGAATCGGGCGTCTTCACGGGGAGGCTGTCTGCAACACCGCGTTGCCGCGATTACCTCGCGACGATCTTTTAAAGTTCCTTGAACGGGTTAAACACCTTTAGTCCTGGCCGTCGAAAATCTTTATCGTTACCGGTGACGATAGTGAGGTTGTATCGGCGCGCAGTCGCGGCTATGTAGCTATCTTCCACAGGCATGCGTTGACCAAGACGCGTTAACTTGTGTTCTTGATCTGCCCACACATGGGCGATGGACACGTTGAAGCCGTGAATTCTGCCGTGGAGGGAATCGACCAGTTTGGTCAACCAGGCTTGTAGCGCCTCCCGTGCGCGGCCGTCTTTGGTATTTCTTACCCAGTAGGCTAGTTGGGCAATAACGACCGCGCTTGTGTAGCATTCAGCTTTCTCGCGCTCCAACCACGCCACCACGGCGGGATCGCCCAGACGTTTCGCGGGCTGGCTCAGGACATCCGCATCGAGCAACCAGCTCATAGTTTTCGGTGACGAGCCAATTGTCGGCGACGTGGCGGTAAATCGTCCATCGGTACGGGACACTGCTTCAGGATTTCAAGCCAGTCGCCGACCGGTGCAACGCGGTGGAAGATTAAAGTATCGTCCTCTGCATGAAATTCAGCGCGAAAATGGTCGCCGGGTTTAGCCGGCGCAAGTGCCGTAGGGACGGTCAATCGACGTTTGGCATCTAAGGTCAAGAGCATGGTGGGATAATCCCACACTCAAATTTTTGCGTCAATCAAGAAAGACGTCTTTCCATCGATTCTTGGCGTTGCCGTCACTACTCTAACCGCGGCACTCAGCTGCACGCCCTGTTTTTGTTATGCCAACGCTTCGGCAAGCGCGGCGATGATGTCCTCGACCGCTTCGCAACCGACGCAGAGTCTTAAGAGATCTGGATCGAGTTGGCTCGCGGCTAATTCGGCGAGGCCGGCGGGCGTCGTCACGAGGTCGTAGTGCGCGAGGTACATGAACGGACAAATGAGGGTCGTCGTCATGCCGAAGCTTGGACCTTTGGGCAGGCGCAGCCGGTCGTAGAATTTTTCCAAAGCGCCCGGTGCGCGGAGCGTAAAGGTGATCATGCCGCCGGTGGCATCGGGCGAGCGGGCGAGTTTTTCGAAATTCGCGCGACTGGTGGCGTGGCGCGCCCAGAAAACGTCTTTGATGGCGGGGTGATTTTCGAGAAACGCGACGACGCGGGGCGTGCTCGCGTGGATTTTTTCAAGGACTAATTCGGTCGCGGCGATTTCGTGCGCGAGGCGCGAGGCGTCGCGGCTGTAGAGCGGTTCAAGGATGGGCCCTAGTCGACGGCGAAGTTCGGCGGCGTCGGGACGAGCGGGATTGACGGCGATCAAGCCGGCCGTGAGATCGCCCGCGCTACCCGTGTATTTAGTAAGGCTGGCTAGCGCTACGTCGGCGTGGGGCAGGACGTCGAGGTTGTAGAGCGAGGCCGTGGAAGCGTCGATCAGAAGCGCCGCACCATGGTTGCGACAAAGCGCAGAGATGGCGGGAATATCAGGTGTCTGGAGGAGAGGATTGGTGGGCACCTCGGCGACGACCCCGGCGATGCGTTGGCCATGCGCGGCGAAGATGCGCTCAAGCGCTTCGAGGTCGAAAATATCGCGGATATAAACGTAGTCGCCGGGACCAGCGGTGAATTTTTTGAGGATCGCGATGGTATCGAGATAGAACCAGCCCAGCTGCAGCCAAATCGTGCGGCCGCGCGTGGCTTGCAAATCGGCGACGGCGCGGAAGGCCGCGTAGATGGCGCTCATGCCACAGTTGGTGAGAAATAGATCGGCGTTGGTGACCGGCCCGGTCGTGGCGGCGTGACCGGCGTTGAGCGCGCGGGCCAGATGGCGGCGAATCTCTGCTGGCGCATCACCGACGAACATGGCTTCGGGATAAATCGCCGGACGTAGTTCGAGGCGCACGAGGTGATCCTCAGCTTCACGCGAGGAGATGAAGCCACCCAGGTTTTGCAGATACGTTTTGGCCAGAGCAGCGAGTGGCGCCGAGGCGACCGGATGAGCGACACCGTGAAGACCGTGTGTGTCGATGAACAACTGGACGCTGGGATGAGCGAGATGCGCTACAAGCTTTTCGGCGATGGCGAGAGACGACGTGAGCCAGAGCGTGTGGGCAGTGAGCGCTGGATTGATGGCTATAAGGTGTGCGGCGAGTTGACGGGCGAACGGATGCACGACGAAGCGCGGGTAGCCGTTGGCAAGCTGACGGGTGATCGCGGGATCTTTTTCCTCGTAGCCGCGGACCGATCGCATCGTGGGCAGGCTGCAAGAGACCGCGTGCGGGCTAGGCGGGATGGCTTGTCCGAGAGGCAGATGAGGAAAGGCAGACATCTTGGTTAATGGGCGAAGGATGGATCCTTAAAGAGGTAAGAGGCAACCCGCGCCGGTACGCAAGTGAGCGGTGAGTCATTGCCTCCCGCATTTTTCGCCCCCCGATAAATTTAGAAAAATTAAGCCGGATGTTAGGAAGGCGTGGGGCCTGGGGAGCGAATCGGTTTGCCGGGGGGCTAGTGGTCGCGTTGAACGGCGCAGATGAAACTTCTTTCCTGGAACGTAAACGGCGTGCGGGCGGCGCTCGGTAAGGGATTACTCGACTGGATGAACGCAGCTCAAGCCGACGTCATTTGTCTTCAGGAAGTGAAGGCGTTGCCGGGCGATGTGCAGCATGTGGTGTGGCCCTCGGGCTATGATCTCACGTGGAACGCGGCGCAGAAAAAAGGCTACAGCGGGACCGCGCTTTTTTCGCGGCGTAAGCCGATGTCGGTTACGCTTGGGCTGGGTTCGCCGGCGCATGATGCAGAAGGGCGTGCAATCACGGCGGAATTTCCGGAGTGCTACGTGATTGGTTTGTATGTGCCCAATGCTCAGCCGGAATTAGCACGTATCGGTTTCCGTCAAGAATGGGACCGTGCGCTACTCGCTTACGTGAAAAATTTAGAGCAAAAAAAACCAGTGCTTTTTTGCGGTGATCTCAACGTGGCTCATGAGGAGATCGATCTCGCACGACCTAAAGAAAATGTGGGTAGCCCAGGGTTTTCAGATGAGGAGCGCGCGGGCTTCCGCGATTTTCTGGGCGCCGGCTTTATTGATACCTTCCGCGAGTTTGAAAAAGGACCGGGCCATTACAGCTGGTGGACGTATCGTGCGGGTGCACGGGCAAATAACGTCGGTTGGCGTATCGATTACTTCATGGCGAGCGCGGCCCTACGGCCGGCGTTGCAGCGAGCTTGGATCGAGCCGCAGGTCATGGGTAGCGATCACTGCCCAGTCGGGCTTGAGGTGAAAATTTGAGCGCAATCGCAACGGCGGCCTTGTGCTTTTGTGCTGCGCAAGCGCTACCGGGGTGTTGAACTCTGGTAGATCATGAGATTTTTCATATCCCAAACCAATCGAAGAGCCGCTTTCGGTCGTTGGAATTTTTGGATGAAAGGAGCGTCGTGATAACGGTAGCCACGGAGTTAAAAGAGCTGATGTTGCGTGCGCCACGGCGGTCCTTGGCCGTGGCAGAGAGTTTAACGGCGGGTAACCTACAGGCGCGCGTGGCGAGTGTTTCTGGAGCTTCGGGTTATTTTTTGGGCGGCCTGACGGCTTATACCTTGGATCAAAAGGTGGCGTGGCTTGGCGTGGATCGCGCCGCAGCCGCCGCGGTGGATTGTGTATCGGCGGAGATCGCAGCGCAGATGGCTCGCGGGGTGAGCGAGCGATTCGGCGCAGAGGTGGGTCTGGCGACGACCGGCTACGCGGAGGCAGCGCCCGAGCGAGGCGTGCTGGAGCCGATGGCCTGGTGGGCGGTGGCGATGCGCGATAAGCGCGGGGAATTTTCTGTGACGACCGGACGGGTAGATTTACCCGGCTGCGGACGGGTCGAGGTGCAGGCGCGAGTGGCGGATGCAGCGTTGGTGGCCCTGGTGGCGGCGCTGCGGGCGGAGCCTGTTTAACGCTTTGGGCTTGGCGCGTTGGGTGATGGCGCGAATTTTTTCACGTCAGCGTATTTTGGAAAAACTCAATAACTTCGCCGTTGGGGCCTTCACAGAAAAATATGCGGATGGGTACAGGGGCGTGGGCGTTAGTGGTCGCAATCGTGACGTCTTTGGGCTCAGTGGTAATCTTGGCCCCAATGGCACGGACGCGCTCGGCGAGTTGATCAAGGTGCGCAGTGCGTAGGGCGAAGTGAATGATGGCGCCGTTGGGTGCGGGAGTGTAGGCGAGGTCTTCGAAGACCTCCAGGTAGTTACCGTCGCCAGTGTCGAACATGGCGGCGCGGTTGGGCGCGGTGCGCCAAGTGATCTTTTCGACGAAGCCGAGGGCGGTGACGTAGAAAGCTAGGGTGCGATCCCAATCGCGGGTTTTGATGCAGACGTGGTGAAAGCCGGTGACAAGGGAGCTCATAAATTTCGGGGGTGAGGGGGTTGGAGTTAGGCACAAAAAAGGGCGGGCTATGTAAGCCCGCCCAAAGGGAGCAAGGGTGCGATCAGGGCGCGATGCTTTGGACAAAGTCCATGAGCGGCTGAACTTCGGCAGGGGCTTTGACCCAGTTACTGTAAAGTAGCTCTGGCATCGTGTAGAGGGTGTTGTAGAGCGCGGCATTGTCATCGTCGCTGCGGGTGAGGTAGCCGGCTTTGACGGTCGCCCCGGCAAATACGCCGGCGTTTTTGGTGTAGGTCAAAATCGGAGCGTCGATAATCTTGTAGGCCGGATTGTTAGCTTCAGCGGCCTTAGGACCGATCACGGCTTTGGCGTCTACGCCGAGGCGAAAGCGTTGGCGAAAGAGGAGGCGGGCGGTCTGGTCGTCGGTGATGACGTGGATGGTCTCGACATCGCTGGCGCCGAGTTGCAACCCAATGCTGGTCTCACCGGCATTGATGAGGACAGGGAGGCTCCAGCGGCCGGTGGATTGTTTCACCATGATAACGCCGTAGCCGGCTTTAACACCGAAGATGAGTCCTGCTTTGAATTGGTTAACGATGATGATTCCCTTGGCTTTGGCCAGGACGCGGGCAGGGATCGCCGTGCGCGGGTCACGTTGAAAATCTTGCAGAATGGCTTCGCAGGATTCGACGCGGGTTACGAGTTCAGCGCGCTCGGTTTTGGCTAGGGCCCGAGCAGGCGCGAGTACGCAGCAAGCGGCGATGACAAAAGGGAGAAGTTTTTGAACGAAGATAAACGGAGACTGCATGGCGCCGGAGATAAGCATGATATGGCGGAATTGGAAAGCGCGGAGTGTCAGGGGGCCTCAGGGGGTTAATCTAGGCCTCGGGCTGCAAGTTCATCCTCATCCCAACCAAAGTAGTGACCAAGTTCGTGTAGGTATGTGACTCGGACTTCTTTGCGGAAGATGCGACGGTCTGCCTCGGCGTAGTCCCAGAGGTTTTCGAGGTAGAGGATGATCTGGGGAGGTTGGGGTTGGTCGTGGGCGAGTGAGCTGCCATGGGGGTCGCCGGAGAACAGACCGAGGATGTCTTCCGGTAGCCCCTCGGCAAGGGTGTCGGCATCGGGCGCAGTTTCGTACTGAACTGGTACAGCGCAGGCTAAGGTGCGTAAGGGGTCAGGGAGAGCTCGCTGGGTAATAGTGACCGTTTCGGCGGCGAATGCGGTAAGTTGATCTTGGGTCACGTTGGCGTGAGCGGGCTTTGCCTTTAAGCTCGCAGCTCGGTGGCGAGGTCGAACTTTTCGAAACGCTCACCGAGCCACCATAGGCCACAGGCGACTTCGGCGCCAAGAATAGTTAAGGCTACAAGGGTGCCCAAAATGACGGCTGCGCAGGCACCGACGAGCCATTGAGAGGCGAAGATCACGAGGGCGGCGCCAAAGATGGCGGGGAAAAGGGAAAGCAGAATGACAAGAAGTTGACCGAACACAAAGATGAGACGTTGCCCGATCATGTCGATTCCGCCGCTGCGTTGGCGGGTGGATTGAAACCAAGCCGGGAAAAGAAGGGCGGCGGCGTTGGGGATGAGAAGTTGCAGAGCGCAGAGCACCGGAATGATGGCGCCAATGCAGAGGCTCGCGGTGAGACGAAAACCAGGAGTTAGCCAGACGATATTATCCGCCATCGCAGCCAACGCTAGGACCTGGGCCAGGAGGTTGAGCCAAAGTAGGCCGGTGAGAATGGCGATCGGGGTGAGGATTTGGCCTAGGATGATCTGCCAGCCCGCAAGCGGGTAAGTTTTCAAAATATCAGCATGGACCAGATCGCTACGCAGATCTTGGCGGGCGAGTTGAGGCCCAAGCAATAAGGTGTATGCCGAAAAAATAGCGGTGAAAGTAATAATGAAATTGGCGCCAATTTTTTGATGTTCGCCTCGCACAATCCACGGCACCGCGATGCAAATGAGTAACGCAGAGACGAGCCACACGCGGGCGTGAAAATAAGGCCGCGTGCCTAACAGATTTTTCCACAGAAACGCTAACTCGGCGCGGCCCGGAACCCTCAGACTGAAGGGTTCGCGGCGGGCCTTGGCCTTGTCCTGACCTAGCCGATACGTGCCCTCGCGCACTCGCGCCAAGCGCGCGGCGCGCTTTTCGGCGTAAGCAATCGACGCTTCTTCAAAGGATGCTTCTTGGCGCGCGACCCAAAAGTAGTGACCGATTAAAATAAGTACGGCCGGTCCCACGGTGCGAAAAAACTCTGACGAGTTGGCCGCTAAAAAAGGGGCAATGATGAGTTTTCCGGGGATCAGCAGCCAATGCAGTAAGCCGCTGTCGATACAGCGTGCCAGCCAGTCTGCGACATCGCCCGGGCCGATGTTGCCCTCGGGAAACGATGGCGCCGCGTTTAAAATTGAGAGGGTTGAAACCAAAAGCAGGAGTGCGACCCCGGCTAGAATTAGCCAGCGGCGAATCATTGGGTTGGCGCCGTTATCGATGTGGCTATTAATCGTGAGGGCGGCCCCGGTGAAATGAAGATTAAGCGTCGTTAAAATTAGCCACCAGCCTAGTACGTGGGTGATGGTGCCGCCCCCCAAAAAACTCCAGCCTCGCGAAATCAGGGTAAAAATTACCGCAGAAAAAAGAATGCGAATCTGTGCACCTGCTAGACGAAAATGAATCAATCGCCGCCGTGAAATCGGCGCAGAAAAAAGAAACGCTACTTCTGCTTCAGTGAAAGGCAGTCCGGGTTTTTCTTTGGGTAGAGCCCATGTAAAGAGCACGATCGCGAGCAGCACGAGCGCGCCAAAAATACTGAGTGTGGCGGTAAAATTATAGGTGGGCGCGAGCCCCGCAGGCAGACTGCCGGGTAAGCCTGCCAATGAAGTTGAACCGCCCGAGAAACGGCGGAACAACATAAAGTAAAAATACGCGACTCCCACGGCTGCGCCTAAAAAATATTTCGGCTGCTTCAGACGCCGTAGGCGTGAAAGCGTGATGTTTTTCAGCGAAGTTAGCCGGAGGTAAAGAAGGGCGCCGAGCATAGTGGCGGAGGCGGAGAGGTTTAATTTTCCGTACCGCCGGTGGCGCGGATGAAAATTTCTTCGAGACTTACGTTGGTCTCCCCGTGTGCGAATTGCGCTGAGATTTCGGCCAGAGTGCCATGTGCGATTTTTTCGCCTTTTTTCAAAATGAGTACGTGAGAGCACACTTCCTCTAAGAGGTGCAATAAATGCGAACTTAGTACAATCGCCGCACCGGCGCGCGCGCGGGACAAAATCGAATCCTTCATGCGCCGGATGCCGAGGGGATCAAGTCCGGTCAGCGGCTCATCGAAAAACATCACGCGCGGGCTGTGCAACAAACCGCAGGCGATCGCTAGTTTTTGCTTCATGCCGCGAGAGAGTTCACCCGGCAGTTGATCGGCTTTATCGGCTATCTCTAGTTCCTCGAGTAAGGGTTGCGCGAGCGCGGCGTAATCAGTGACCCCGTAGATACGAGCGACAAAATTGAGGTGCTGACGGACTGTGAGGTAGTCGAATAGGCGTGGTTCGTCGGGAAAAAATGCTAGCTGCCGTTTGGCGTTTACCGGGTCCGCGTTAAGATCCACGCCATGGATGTGGATCCGTCCAGCGTTGGCGGGGATAATGCCGGCGAGACTGCGTAGTGTGCTGGTTTTGCCAGCTCCATTGGGCCCGACCAGACCCAAGACTTCTCCCGGCTGTACGGTAAATGAGAGATCGCGCACCGCCGTGAAAGTGCCGTAGCGCTTAGTAAGGCCGGAGACTTCAATCATGGGCGAAGAAGCTGTGCGACAGGGGTGTTTTTGCAAGCTTAGTGCGACGAGTGTAACTCCGCCTGGGACGCGCCGTCTCATGGATAACTAAACTTTTAGTAGTCAGTTTAACCTCAAAAAATCCATCCGCATGAAAACCTCCCTAAAATTAGTCCTGACCCTGATCGCACTCGGCCTCTCCGCGGTCTCGCCCGGTGCTCAAGCCGCTGATAAACCTGCCAAAGCCGGCCAACGCGCCAAGGCCGCCGCCGAAGAGCATGACAAGATGCTCACGGAAAAACTGAAACTCACCGCCGAGCAGCAGGAAAAACTCGCCGCTATCCGCAAGACCGAGGCCGAGCAACTCAAAGAGGTGCGTGGGGATCGTACGAAGATGGCCGAGGTATTAAAGAGCGGTCGCGAACAGGTTCGCGCGATTCTTACCCCGGATCAGCAAAAAGAATTTGATGCGATCAAACCCGAAGCTCGTCCCGGACGTAAGGGTAAGAAAGCAGGCACCCAATCCTAAGCCCCCGCTGCATCATTTATAGGTGAGTCTTAGAGCCGCGATTGAAACCCGCGGCGATTTTTTTTGCCAAGAAATTCTTAGCTCAGATTCGCGCGTAACTATCTTGCCGGAGTTGCGTCATCTTTCCTGACCGTTGAGCTCAGTGCTCGTGGTTTAAAAAAACAAAAATCCCGTTATCCTAAACTCGTTTATTATGAAAACCTCCCTCCGCCAACTTATCACCGTTCTCGCCTTGGGCGCCACGGTACTTCCCGTTGTCAGCATCGCGCAAGAAGCGCCTCCGGCAGAAAAACGTGGCCCCGGTGGCCCCGGTGGTGGCCGTGGTCGCATGACGCCCGAGCAGCAAGTCGAACGCCTGAGCGAAGCGCTCACGCTTACGGCCGAACAAAAAACCAAAATCGCGGCGATCTACAAAGAACAAGCCACCGCTATGGCCGCAATCCCGCAGGAAGAGCGTCGCGAAAAAATGATGGATATGATGAAGGCTACGCGCGAAAAAATTCGCGCCATGCTCACTCCTGAACAGATGAAGAAATTTGACGAGATGCCTCCGATGGGCGGCGGTCGCGGCGGCCCCGGTGGCCCTGGCGGCAAGGGCGGCGAAAAGAAAAAGCAGTAATCTGTTTTAATAAGGGCGCTCCGGCGCTTGCACCGCTGCTAGCCTTTAGGCCGGCAGCGGTTTTTTGTTTTTCGGCTCGGCGGGTGGCGCGCTCCGGCGCAGCGTCTGTGCATGTCGGAGAAAAAGCGCATCGTAATAGTGGGCGGCGGGGCGGCGGGATTTTTCGCGGCCATCGCAGCCGGGGAGCTTTTACAGGCGGAAGTGCTCGCTGGGATAAGCTCGGGCGGAACGGTGACGCTTTACGAGGCGACGGCGCATTTGCTGGCCAAGGTTAGAATTTCGGGCGGCGGTCGCTGCAATGTTACACACGCCTGTTTTGAACCGCGCGAACTCGTACAGAAATATCCGCGCGGTGGGCGCGAATTAATCGGAGCGTTTTCGCGCTGGCAGCCGCGCGATACCGTGGCCTGGTTTGCGGCGCGCGGCGTCACGCTAAAAACAGAGTCTGACGGACGGATGTTTCCGGTGACGGATGATTCGGCGACGATCGTGGAGTGTCTGCAACGCTCGGCGGTGGCAGCGGGCGTGCGCGTTGTGACTGGCACAGGCGTGCGCAATTTGAAGCGGAGCGAGAAGGGTTTTACGTTGGAATTAACCTCAGGCGAAATGCTTGAGGCGGATCGGGTGTTGATTGCTACCGGTGGCAACAAATCTTCAGCGGGGCTTACAATTGCCCAGGCCTTGGGGCACGCGGTGGAGCCGGCCGTGCCATCGTTGTTTACCTTTAATATTGCGCGCGATGCGCGGCTAGAAGGACTCGCGGGCGTGGCGGTGGAGCGCGTCGAGACCAGTGTGCGCGGAACCAAGTTAAAAGAACAGGGGCCGCTCTTGGTGACGCATTGGGGCGTGAGCGGGCCGGGGGTTTTGAAGCTTTCGGCCTGGGGGGCCAGAGAGCTCTCAGCGATGGATTACAACTTCACCCTGGTGGTGAATTTTTCACCGGGCCACACGCGGGAAACGCTGGTCAAAGAGTTGGCGCTCGCTCGGGAAAAAAACCTGAAAAAACAAGTGACCACCTGGAGTCCGATTGCGGGTGTGCCACAGCGGTTTTGGGAGCGGCTAGTGGTGGCGGCCGGTATCGGCGCGACGACGCCGTGGACGAATGTGGGCAACGCGGCGCTCGCAAATTTGGCGACACAAGTGTGCGCGGCGGAGTTTGCGGTGAGTGGCAAAAGTACCAACAAAGATGAATTTGTGACGTGCGGCGGAGTCCGGTTGCGCGAGGTTGATTTTCGCACGATGGAAAGTCGTTTGTGTCCGGGGCTGTATTTCGCCGGTGAAGTGCTCGACGTGGACGGGGTGACAGGTGGGTTTAATTTTCAGGCTGCGTGGACGACGGGCTGGCTAGCCGGTCGGGCGATGGCAGGTGTAAATTAAGAGCAATTATTTTGATCACAACGACCGCTCCCTCTTAGTTGTATTTTTGTGAACCATTTTAAGAAGCGGCTAGTTCTGTTTGTAATCAGTTTTGCCGCGTTGCTGTTTCTGCCGGGCTGCTTGAGCCAGACGGTACTTAGCGAGATGTGGCGGTGAAATGAATCCGACTTAAAAACGCCAAAATCACGCCCACGCAATTTCGGCAGCAACGCGATGAAATCGATCGCAATTTAAAGTAAGTATCCCCGAGCTCAATTTATGACAACCCCTCCTAAAAATTATTGGTTTCCGGCGAAGAGGTTTGGCTGGGGCTGGGGATTGCCGGCTTGCTGGCAGGGTTGGGTAGTGACTTTGGCTTATGTCGTGTTGTTGGGAGGCGGAGCTTTAATAATCGAGCATTCGAAGAGCTTCGCGCCATTTTTTGTTTTATATTCGCTGGTCCTGTCAGGGGTGTTGGTGGCGGTGTGTTGGTGGAAGGGCGAGCCCCCGCGCTGGCAGTGGGGCGGGGATGACGAGTCGGGCTGGAAAAAATAAGCAACGCGGCTGACGTGCCGGCGCTGGCTTGGCGCTTGCGGGGCGGCAGATCGGGTTTTGTGATGGGGCCCCCTTTTCTCATGATGTCTTATTGGCAACTGCTACAGTTGATTCTCCCTGTCTTTGCGTTAATCGCGATCGGCGTCGTGGTGCGGCGGGTGCATTGGATCGAGGGCGAGGCCGAGACCAGTTTGCTGCGCTTGGTGGTAAATGTGTGTTTCCCGTGTCTCATTTTTGAATCGGTGACAGGCAACGCGGCGTTGCAGGCGGCGAACAATGTGGTCTTGCCGCCATTGATGGGCTTTGCCGCGACGGCGGGCGGTATTTTGCTAGCACGCGTTGTCGGGCGTTGGGCAGGGTTGAGCGTGGGGACCGGGTTGCGGACCTTTGCTCTGACCGCGGGTATCGCCAATTATGGTTATCTACCGTTGCCCATTATGGCGGGTATCTGGGGGCCGGAGAGTCGAGGCGTGTTGCTCGTGCATAATGTCGGGGTGGAGGCTGCGTTATGGACCGTCGGCGTGTTGGTGTTGAGTGGGCTATCATTGCGCGAAGGCTGGCGGAAGCTGGTTAACCCCATTGTTATCACCTTGGTGGTAGCGCTGATTTTGAACCTAGTGGGGGCGGCTCCCTATTTACCGAAAACCTTAATTGATTTGGTCCATTCACTGGCGGTGTGTGCGATTCCTTTGGGGGTTTTGATGACGGGTGTGAGTTTGGCGAATTACCTCGGTGATGTACGGGCACTCGTGCAGCCTAAGATCGCACTGTGGGCGTGTTTGGTGCGGCTAGTTTTGTTGCCGTTGTTGATTTTAGCGGCGGCGAAGTGGCTGCCGTTTTCGGTCGAATTAAAGCGCGTACTACTCGTACAGGCGGCGATGCCGGCGGCGGTCGTGCCGATTATTGTGGCACGGCATTACGGCGGGCAGCCCTTAACGGCGGTGCAGATCGTGCTCGGTACAACGGGGCTAGGTTTGTTGACGATTCCGCTCTGGTTGCGATTGGGTTTGGCGTGGGTAGGAGTTTAATCATTGGGGCTAGCGCTGGCCGATTATGACCAAGTCGGATTGACGGAGCGCGCCGGCACGTTCTGAAATCGTCCCATCATGGAATTTCTTAGTGATTCGCAGGTTTGGATTTCGCTGCTCACCCTGACGAGCTTGGAGATCGTGCTCGGTATTGATAATGTGATCTTTATTTCGATCCTCGCGGGTAAGCTGCCGCAGGAGCAACAGGCTAAGGCGCGTCAGCTCGGGCTGATGCTGGCGCTAGTAACGCGCATTTTACTGCTGTTTAGTATTTCTTGGCTGATGAGTCTGACCAAAGTCTTGTTCCAGTTGCCGATCCTTGAGGTCGGCATCACCGGTAAGAGTCTGATTTTGCTACTCGGTGGGCTTTTCCTGATCGGAAAAAGTGTCGTCGAGGTGCACGAAAAACTCGAAGGCGTGGATGGACATTCGACCGCAGGCGGTAAGGTGGCCTCGTTTCGCGCTGCGATTGTGCAAATTTTACTGCTCGATGTGGTGTTCTCGCTCGATTCGGTGATCACGGCGGTCGGGATGGCCAGCCACCTATGGATCATGATCACGGCAGTAATCGTTGCACTCGGTGTGATGTTGGCGTTTGCGGGCGCGATTAGCGATTTCGTGAACCGGCATCCCACTTTGAAGATGCTCGCTTTGAGTTTCTTGATCCTAATCGGCGTGACGCTAGTGGGCGAGGCGCTCGGCCAGCATATTCCGAAAGGCTATATTTATTTCTCCATGTTCTTCGCCTTCGGGGTGGAGATGTTGAACCTACGCCTGCGCGCCAAGAGCAAGCCGGTGCAATTGCACCAGCCTTATCGTTGAGTTTTAGCCTTGGCCGCACCGACTGGCGCCAGGCGGTTCAAGGGACGGCGTTTTCTACCGGTTCAATGGCGCCGTCATGACGGTGACTTTTATGTTTTCCATGGAGGCGGCGAAGGCTGCCATCGAGTTTGTCGGCGAGCAAATCTAAGGATTTGTACGCATCGTCGCTTTCGACGCTGGCGATCAGATCCGGGCCGCGAATTTCTAAGTGACCCTTGGCGATGAATTGATCGCCGACGGCGCGGGTGTGATCGAGTTCGATGTCGAGACGAACGCGAATGAGGTGCTCGTTATGGCGCAGGAGACGCTCGGCTACACCCTCAGCGTAAGCGCGAAGCGCAGACGTCAGTTCTAAGTGGATGCCGCGAACAATTACTTTGGCGGCCAAGATTTCGGGGGTGGGCAGAATTTTTGGGTTTTTCATCACCCTCATCTGACCCCCAATCCAGACAAAAGGCTCCTTTGAATTTTGCGCGTATCCTATCTAATTATCAGCGTTTTTTGTTCATGGCAGCGGCGAACCAGTCGTTGTTGACCGGGGCTGGGGCACGGGGGGCGAGGGGGGCGGCGTTGCCACCTGGGCGCGGGCCAGAACCCGGGGAGCGGGGGCCGCCAGGACTGCCATTATTGGGGGTTTTCGGTCCGAGCGTGGGGTTGCTGCGCATCGAGAGGGCAATGCGTTGGCGGGGAAGATCGACCTCGGTGACGGTAACCGTGACTTTCTGGCCGGGCTTTACGACGGCGGCAGGCTCTTTGATGAAGCTGTCGGCCAGTTGGCTAACATGAACCAAGCCATCTTGGTGGACGCCAATATCCACGAAGGCCCCGAAGGCGGTAACGTTAGTCACGATGCCTGGCAGTTTCATGCCGGGTTTGAGGTCTTCGGGTTTATGGACGCTCGCATCGAAGGCGAAGGTTTCAAACTTCTCGCGTGGGTCGCGGCCAGGTTTGGCTAGTTCGGCGACGATGTCGGTAAGGGTGGGTAGGCCGACCTCGGCGGTCACATACGACTCGAGTTTGATTTTGGAGCGGATAAGGCCGTCGCGGACTAGGTCGGGTACGGTGACGCCGAGGTCGGCAGCCATTTTCTCGACAACGCTGTAGCGTTCGGGATGAACGGCGCTCGCGTCGAGTGGATGGGCGGCATCACGGATGCGCAGAAAGCCGGCGGCTTGCTCGAAGGCTTTCGGGCCAAGGCGAGAAACCGTTTTAAGTTCGGCGCGAGATTTGAAGGGGCCGTTTTCGTTGCGGTGCGCGACGATGGCTGCGGCGGTGGCGGTGTTGAGCCCGGAGACGTAGCTAAGTAGCTGTTTTGAGGCAGTGTTGAGCTCGACGCCCACCCCGTTCACCGAGCTGATAACCGTGTCGTCTAGGGAGCGTTTGAGGGCCGATTGGTCGACGTCATGCTGGTATTGGCCGACGCCGATCGACTTTGGGTCCAGCTTCACCAGCTCGGCGAGCGGGTCCATGAGGCGGCGGCCGATAGAGACGGCCCCGCGGACGGTAAGATCGTGGTCGGGGAATTCTTCGCGCGCGACATCGCTGGCAGAGTAGATGGAGGCTCCAGATTCGTTCACCATCACGATGGGAATCGAGGCGGGCAGGCCAAGTGTGCGAACGAATGATTCGGTTTCGCGGCCGCCGGTGCCGTTGCCGATGGCGACGGCTTCGACTTTGAAAAATTTGACGAAACCGAGGAGTTTTTCCTTGGCATCGGCTTCCATGCGATCGGGGAAAACGACGTCGTTGTGCAGGAGTTTACCCTGGCGATCAAGAAGGACGACTTTGCAGCCAGTGCGGATGCCAGGGTCGATGGCGAGTACCGCGCGTTGGCCAAGCGGAGCGGCGAGGAGCAACTCGCGCAGGTTGGAGGCGAAGACCTTGATGCCGGCTTCGTCAGCGCGTTTTTTGGACTCCAGGCGCATCTCCGTTTCCATCGCCGGACACAGGAGGCGTTTGCAGGCGTCTTGGACCGCGAGGCGGACCTGGGCCGAAGCCGCGTTCTTGGTTTTAGCAAAAAGCGGCTCGACCTCGGCCGGCGCGGTAGCCTCGTCGGGCAACTGCACGCGCATCATCAGAAACATTTCTTTTTCCCCGCGGCGCATCGCCAGGACGCGGTGAGAGGGGGCTTTAGCGAGCGGTTCGCTCCATTCGAAGTAGTCTTTGAATTTAGCGGCTTCGGCGGTGGTGTCTTTGCCGAGGAGCACTTTGGAAGATACGATGGCGTCGCGCTGGTAAATGACCCGTAGGCGAGCACGGGCATCTTTGTCGTCGCTTACGCGCTCAGCGATGATGTCGCGGGCGCCCGCTAGGGCTTCATCGCTGGTGGCGATGGTGGACTTGAGGTTTTTGCCGTCATCGGCGGTGTATTCGCGGCCGATGTAGGCTTGGGCAGCGGCGAGGGGATCGGTTGCGTCGTCTTGCGCAAAAAGTAGATCGGCGAGCGGTTCGAGGCCTTTTTCTTTAGCGATGGTCGCGCGGGTGCGTTTTTTCGGGCGGAACGGCAGATAAATATCCTCAAGCGTGGTCACAGTATCGGCCGCGTTAATAGCCTTTTCGAGGGCGGGGGTCAGTAAATTGCGCTCTTTGAGCGAGGCGAGAATGGACGCACGACGCTCGTCGACTTGGGCCATTTGCTCGAGGCGGTCGCGGATCGTAGTGATTTGGACTTCGTCGAGTTCGCCGGTGGCTTCTTTACGGTAGCGGGCGATGAAGGGTACGGTGGCACCTTCTTTGAAGAGCTGCGCGGTGGCAGCTACCTGGTGGACTTTGAGGTTCAGCTCCTGCGTGAGGCGGAGCACGTGTTCGGCGTTGGGCAGATCCATGAAAAAGAGGTTCAGCACAGAGTCCATGGGGGCGCGCGCAATCCCGAAAACGACCCAACGCATAATTGCACTCCCCGGTCGTTTGCGTTTCCGTGAGGCGATGAAACTTTTTTCCCTTTGTTTTTTTTGGGTAGCGCTCGCTTTTTCAGCCCGTGCAGCAGAGCTGCTGCCGATCGAAAAACACGTCGCCGAGGCGATCAAGTCACCTAGCATTACGGTCGTGCATTTTTGGGCGCCTTGGTGCTCGAACTGCGGCGCCGAGCTCGCGAAAAATGGCTGGGGTACATTTATCGATACCAACGCCGAGGTGAAATTCATCTTCATCACGAGCTGGCACAACGAACTCGGTCGCGAGCTTCTCGCTAAAAATGGCGTCGGCACCCAATCGAATTTCGAGCTGCTACTTCATCCCAACGCCGCGCGCACGGGCGATGAGCGTATGACGCAATTTCTCGGACTGCCCATGAACTGGCTGCCTACGACCTGGATTTTTTGCGAAGGGCAGCTGCGCTACGCGATGAACTACGGTGAGTTGCGCTTCCCGATTTTGCAGCAGCTCATCCGTGATACCACGAACAAATGGTAGGTCACGATTAACCTCCGCGGACACGAATCCGAGTATTGTCAGCCCAGCAGAAATCTGCGGAGCTTTTCTTTTCACCGCTTGCGCGAAGCGCCCCCACCGGTTTTTCGCAGCCCAGTTCTCTTTTAACCTCAGCTTAATTTTCCATGTCCGCCATCAACACGTTTCTTCTGCACAATAATCTGCGCATCGCGACCAACCCGTGCGTGTCGCCTGATTTCTGTTTGGACTGGCCGGCGTTGCGAAGTGCGATCCAAAGCGCGCAGCCCATCCATGTGTGGCCGCACAGTCGTTTTGAAACGGCCGCTGGCAAGTGGGTATTGCTTGAAGACGTGGCGACAGGAGACTGCGCGTGGCGGCTCGATGCCCGCGCGGGCTCGGCCGCCGTTAACACGCTTGCCGACGGCGCGGCGCTTAAAGACGGCGCAGCGATTTTCCCGGCCACTTTTTCTAATTTGCTGACTCTGAAAAATTTAATTCAGGCCTATCATCCCGCTTCGACGATTTTCCCGAGTGCTACGGAGCAACTCGGCCGCAGCACGCTTGGTATTGGCGCGCGTTTCACGACGTTGCACTGGCCCGCGGTTGAGTGGGCCATGGCACAGCTTGGTATCGGCGTCACAGCCAACCAAAACTCCATTCCGCGCGAACTTGTTTACGACACCGATGTGATGCTGGCCGGTAAACTGGACACCGTGCCATTTCCTTTCATTGGGACTAATGTACCCGAAGGTCACCAAGGCCAGAGCGTTGAAGGCATGAGTCACGGCTGTGTGCTCTCGAAGCTCAAAACCGGTTTCCACACGCGTGGCATTGCGTGGTCGTTCAATGCCGACCACCAGCCCATCGGCGGTAAATTCGATAGCCGCGAAGATGCCCTTGTTACCGGCTGCATACTCGCCAGCTACATCACCTTCGATCTTTCGCCTGAGCTCGCGCAGACCAAAGTCGCTGACGATGCTGCCGCTTGGTGCGCCGTGCACGTCCCTGCGGCCCTCATCGCTACGGTCAAAGCTCGCGTAGCTCAAGCCGGCCTCACGCTTAACGAAAACGATTTTTCTAAGCTGCTCGCATATGTTTGGCCTTCGTTGCAAAAAATGAAAGTTCGCGATGGCAAGTACGCTGCCGCCCGCGCGCAGGCATTTACTACCGAGGTTGGCCGTGCGTATCTGCGCGAACTCTCGATCGACGAATTGCCCGGTCTCACCACGCCTGAGACGACCGCCATCATGCTCGCGCTCTGCGAAGCCCTCGGAATGAAAATCCACTTCGTTGCTCCGGCGTTTGGGTTTCAGAAAAATATGCCTTACCCCGACAACGCCGCATTGCGCTCGCTCATTGAAAAACAATGGGCCGTTTGCTCGAATTTCGGGGCGAGCATTGGTTTTCACTCAGGCTCCGGCAAATCCGCTGAAAATTATCAAGTTATGGGCGCTGTCACCGGCGGCCGACTCGAGATTAAGACCAGCGGCCGTTACACGTACGAAATGGGCCGCGGCCTCTTCGCTTCAAAAAACCCCGCCGACCAAGCGCTCTGGCGCGACTGGTACCGCTTCACCCTCGAGCTCGCGTTACTTGGCGCTTACAGCACTGATGCCACCGAGCAAAAAATGGCCCGAGTCTTCATTGTCGACGCCCTCTCAAAATCTGGCCAACCCACCGAAGTGTTCGCTAACCCAGCTGTTACGCGCACCGCGCTCGAGGCGCTTAAGCCAAGCCCTGAGCACATGTTCTGGTTTGAGTATAATTTCCTCCACGTGCTCGCCGCCGACGGCCGCGCCGATAAAGCCGCACTCGGCGATCACACACCTGCTGGTTACCGCCAACGCGCGCGTTTTTACACGATCAGCGACGAAGGTCGCCTCAACTTCGCTAAAAACATCGCCGCTTACATCGTGTTCCTCGCGCGCAACACCGGCCTGGCCTCAGCTTCTACCTGCACCGCCGCCGAAAATCGTCTGGCTGGCTACAGCAGTCTCGCCTCGATGCTTAACGATATTGCCAAAGCCTAAGTCGCCCCGCGAACGTTCCTGACCCACATTTATTAGATTCTCCCATGGCCGCATTCATCCACGACGATTTCCTGCTCTCCACGCCAGCTGCTCGGGAGCTCTATCATAGCTTCGCGAAGAACGAGCCGATTTACGATTATCACTGCCACCTGCCGCCCGCTCAGATCGCCAATAACCACCGCTTTGCCGACCTCGCCGAGATCTGGCTCGGGGGCGATCACTACAAATGGCGCGCGCTCCGCACCAACGGCGTCTCGGAGCGTCTCATTACCGGCAACGCCACCCCGCGCGAGAAATTCGACGCCTGGTGTGCGACCATGCCGCATACCCTCCGCAACCCGCTCTACCATTGGTCGCACCTCGAGCTCGCGCGCTATTTCGGCATTACTGACATCATCAATCCTGCTAGCGCCGACGCCATTTGGGAGAAAGCCAATCCGCAGTTGGCCACGATGCGCGTTCACGATTTTCTGACCAACTCCAAGGTCGCCGTTGTCTGCACGACCGATGATCCCGCGGACTCGCTTGAGCTCCATCAGAAGATCCGCGCCAGTGGATTGAAGACTCGCGTGTACCCGACCTTCCGGCCCGACAAGGCCTTCGCGGTGGGTACGCCCGCGGTATTCAACGCCTACATGGAAAAACTCGCGGGCGCGGCCGGTGGCTCCTTCGCGGCTAACGGCGTGCGCACGTTCGATGATTTCCTCGGCGCGCTAAAAAAACGCCACGACGATTTCCACGCCATCGGCGGCCGCGTCTCCGATCATGGCCTAGAATCCGCGCTCGCCGAACCGTGCACGCACGCGCAGGCGCAATCTGTTTTTGACGCTGCCCGCGCCGGCCGCGTGCCTTCTGCCGAAGACATCGCTCGCTACGGTTCTTATCTTATGCTGGAGCTTGGCCGTTGGGACGCCGCGCGCGGCTGGACGAAGCAGCTGCACCTAGGAGCGCTCCGTAACAACAACACCCGCCTGCTCACCAAGCTCGGCCCCGACACCGGTTTTGATTCCATCGGCGATTTCCCGCAGGCCGTCGCGCTCTCGCGTTACTTGAATGCGCTCGACGCCACTGATCAGCTCCCGCGCATGGTCATCTACAATCTCAATCCCGCCGATAATTACGTCATGGCGACCATGATTGGAAATTTCCAAGACGGCACTATTCCCGGGAAAATCCAATTCGGTAGCGGTTGGTGGTTCCTGGACCAGAAGGAAGCGATGGAGTGGCAGCTCAACTCGCTCTCCAACCTCGGCCTGCTCTCGCGCTTCGTCGGCATGCTCACGGATTCGCGCAGCTTCCTTAGCTACCCGCGCCACGAGTATTTCCGTCGCACGTTGTGCAATCTTCTAGGCGGCGACATCGCTCGCGGCGAAATCCCCAACGACATGGCGCTCGTCGGCGGCATGGTTAAAAATATCTGCTTCGCCAACGCCCGTGGCTATTTCGGTCTCGAGCTCGCGAAAGAATTTTCCGCCTAAGCGCTTTTTCCCGCTTCAGGGCTGACCGAAATCATCGGCGGCCCCAGCGGTGGAAAATTGCTTCAAGTACGCCGAATTGATCGGTGAGTAAGCCTTCGTACCCGCACGGCCGGTCGTCCCAGTAGCGCCAGTCCACACCGCTTTGATTGCCGCCGAAGACAAGCGCATCGGCAAAACCGACGCAGAGTCTTTCGAGTAGCGCATCGGCCTCGCGTTTCAATCCGACCCGGTACAACGCCATCACAAAGTGCCGACTCTGTGCGTGAGTGCGGCCGCCGTTTTGATAATAACCTAGCGGATAACCCTGCATGATGTCGGCTAGATCGTGATCGGGAATGGGGCGCAAATTTCCCGGCAGCCCGAGCGCGGCATCCGGCATACCGACGCGTTGGGCTTCAGTAAGGAGACGTTTTAGTAGTGCTTTCGCGCAAGTCGGTTCGACCAGACCTGCACACACGGCCGCGCCGTTGACGGCGAGGAAGCCGTGGTCGTGCAACTCCCCGAGTTGGCAACGCCAACCGCCGAACCAACCCGTTTGTTCGTTCCAAAAGGCGGCCGCGTAATTACTTTTTAATTTCACCGCCCAGGATTCAAGCGCAGCGGCTTTGGCGCTAAGACCAAATTTACGCAGGGCGGGCGCGAGTTCGCGAAGGGCGCCGTAAAGAATCGCGTTAGCAAAAGCGTCCTTCCAGCCAAACGAAACTACGTCGTACCAACATGTACTCCATTGGCCGCTGCCACTCGTGCCGGTGCGGTATGCACTTTCGATTAGGCCGTCGCCGTCAAGGTCGCGGTATTGGGCTTCATCGAGTAGTTTGAGAATGCGTGTGCGGTATTTTTTGAACCAGGCACGGTCGGCGGTTGTTTGTAAAAAATCACCGAGTCCGCGTAGGGCGGAGGTGCCCGTCATGAGGTATTCGTCGGCGGCGTCGTGGGCGCGCCCGTCTTGCAGGAGCCGACCAGCGGCGTACCCTGGGCCACCGTCAAGCCAGCGCTCGAGCGAGTAACGCAGTAGCTCGGTCGCGGGAAATCCAGGGAGGAGCGAAGGCATCGGCCGCGTGACCGCCGACCACGTGTCCATACAGATGGGGCAATGCATGGAGGCGCCGTTGTTGCTGAGCGTGCCGGTGTCGGCGCGAAAGGTGAGGGCGGTGAAATACGTGCGCGCGAGGGCGCGTTTCACGACGGTGGGTGCACTTGCGCGGAGGGCGGAGGGCGGTGTTTTGGGGCGCAGTGTGAGTTGGGCGCTGAAGCGACCTTTGGGGAGACGGTGCAGACCCTCGGTGGTGGTGTGCTCGCCTAATTTGAGTTCGAGGATGTTGAGATCGGTGTGGCGAAAACAGTCGCTGCGTGCACTCAGGTGTGGAGAGGTTGAGGCAAATTCCCAGGTGCCGAAGCGCGGAAAGTTCACAAGCAGCGGGAGCGTGACGCCGCCGGCCTCACCTGCTTGGATGAGCTGACCAAGCACGTGGGAAGGCGCGACGCTGTTGCGGAAGCCGATTGTCCAGGCGCCGCTCACCCAAGCGAGTGCGTCGCGTGTAGCGGTACGTGTGGCTCGCAACGTAAGGCCAGCCGCGGTGATACCCCATATGAGTTGGTAATGTTGCGCCCCGACATGGAAATCGTACGTGACCGTCGCGCCGCGCACGCGGGTGGTGCCCGTGATGTCGCAACGTACGGCGGGAATGAGCGCAGGGGGCACGCCGAGTTCGTGGAGTTGAGGGCCCTGCGCGAAAAAAGCAGGTTTGGCGGCGAGGAGATTCGTGCCGGAGTGGGCAGGATCTTCGGAGTGAAGTCCTAGAAACGAAAAACCGGGACGAGCGAGATAAAAGCCGATTTCAAAGGTGCGTGTGCGGTAACGCACTTGGCCGTCGTGCACGGAAGCGGTAACGCCGCGAGGCAGTTTGGTGAGAATTACAGGCGCCACCTCGAGGAGACGCTCGTGGCGAGGGCCAAGCGGATCGACCAGTTCACCCTCAAGCGTAAGGGCCGAGGCCGCGAGATTCCATGGCGTCCAACCCTCGTCGATCCCGGAGCGCCGAATCTCAATGGACACGGCCGTGGTTTCTATACCCTCGAGATCAAACCACAGGGTTTCACCATCCCGGGGTTTTCTGAGGTCGGTTAAGTTGAGCACGGTCAACCAGCGGCCGCCGCGAAATACGAGCATGCGCAGCGCGGTGACCCAATCGAGATCCTGGCGGCTGCCGCATTTGTGATAGCCTTGGCCTTTGCGCACGCCGAGGCGATGGAGTCGCGCCCGTCCGTGGAGCCGCAGAACCCGGGTATGGATGATGCGGCGCTCGGGGGTTTTAGTTTCCCGCGGTAACGGGCGGGTCCAGATCGCACGGCACGCGGCGAGTTTCGCGGCGGTGAAGAGATCGCCCATGGGTGGTTCCAAATCACCCCGACCCAGCAAGTCGGTCATCATTTCTGGCAATCTACGCGCGCAGGGGGCGTTGCGTAAACGCATTCCGGACAGCGCTGCGGTTTATATCCTTTTGTAATAACGCCGAGGTGGTCGGCTAAACGAGCTGCGCTCTGAGTGGTTATTCAGCGCGGTTAACAGAAGCGGTCAGTATTTCTCGCCCCACTTTTTGCGCATCATGCTTTTGATAAAATCGGGGTAGCCCACCACGTGTAGCATCTCGGTGCGCGCACCCGCCGCGTCGGTGATCGTGAAGCGGTAGACGCGCATCGAGGTTTGGATGGTCATAGCCCAGGCGAAATGCGGGTCGCCGGCTCTGATCTTGGCCGAGTCGGCTTGCCAGCGGTTGCCGGTGAATTTCGGCGCTGCGTCGTCGACGAGCGGGAACGCGGCGGCTTCTTCGGAGACGTCTTCGATTTGGACGCGTTTTACTAGTGCGCCGGCGGGGGCGGTGAACGCAAATTGGTAAAAACTATCTTTCGGATCGGTGCCCGGCAAGAGGGCGGCCACTTGGACCTCGTAGCCGTTGGCGCGACCCGGTTCCGCGCCTTTGGGCCCGAATGAAAATGCGACGGTTTTTCCGCCGGTGATAGGGATGAGTTGTTTGACTTCGCTGGAAACGCAGCCGGCGAGCATGAGGGGAAGCAGAACTAGGAGCAGGTGTTTGAGGCGAGGGAAGGTGCGCACGTGATCAACGTCGGCAAGCGCGGGGAGCGAGGCAAGCGTGCGGTGCGGGGTTGAGGCCGTACGCGATTTTCAACCTAGTCGTTGATCAGCGTTTTAGCGCGGTGCGGACGCGGGCCTGTGATTCGAGATCGTGTTTCTCGCGAGGCGGAAGTTCGAGCGCGCGCGCGAAGGCTTGTTGCGCTGCGTCGGCTTGGCCGTCGGAGCGCAGGGCAAAGCCGAGTTCGGCGTGGTGGGAAGGATTTTGTGGGTCGAGGGCCACCGCCTGGCGGAGGTGTTTAACCCCTTCGGCGGTAGAGGCAGCGGGGAGTCCGCCGTAGATTAGGCGAACAAAGAACCGCGTGGCGGGACCGATAGAGGCGACTTCGTGGTGCCACTGACCCAGGACGTGGTGGGCGTAATTATAGTCGGGGTCGAGCGCGAGGGCTTCGACGGCGTAATCTTTAACAAGCCGAGAGTTGGCGATCTTGGTTTTGTTGTCGGCGTAGAAACCAATTTTGGCGTAGCAGATTGCGAGGGAGAGGACGTAGACGGCGTTTTTAGGCGCGAGGGCGTGGGCGCGTTGGGCGTAGGTGAGGGCGAGCGCACACAGTTTTTTTTGCTCGGCGAGATCCGTCGTATCCAGGGTGGAGTCAGAGTACTGGCGTGCGATTTTCTGAAGGATCACAGGGTCGTTGGGTTGCGCAGTGTCGGCCTGATGCAGGAGCGCGAGCGCCGTTTTAGAATCGAATCGTGTTTCAGCGGCTTGAGCTTCGGCCAGGAGCTTCGCGACCTCAGCCGACGGGGCAGCACGCAGGCCGACGAGGGAAAAAATCAGAACCGCAAGTTGGGGCAGGAAGCGCATGCGAGCGGTGGGGTAAAGAAAGTCGTTAATTTTACGGTTTGCGGAAAAGGTAGTGGCTCACGAGCCATTCCTCGCCGGCGCGGTAGCCCCAGAGTTCGGCGCAGCTCATGTAGAAGACCCGCCAGTAGGCCCACCATTTTGTCGCGTCGGCGGCGCCGTAGGTTTGAACGAAGAGCGGATAAATTTCGGCGCGGTGCGCATCCATGTTTTGCAGCCAATGCTCGGCGGTTTGCTGGTAATGGCGGCCGTTTACTTTCCAGTCAGAGACGAGCTTGAGGTCGTCTTGGAATTGTGGAAATAGGTCGTGCGCGGGAATCTGGCCGCCGGTGAAAAAATAGCGGCTCATCCAATCCGAAGCATCGCGGGCGATGAAATGGTAGCTTAGACGGTGGTGGGTGAAGATGTGAGTGAACAGCAGGCCACCGGGTTTGAGCCAGCGGGCGATGTGCGAGAAAAGCAGTTGGTAGTTTTTGAGGTGCTCGAACATCTCGACGGAGACCACGCGGTCGAATTGCGCGGGCGCGGTGTCGAAGACGTTAATATCGGCGGTTATGATGGTGAGGTTAGTGAGGCCGCGTTTTTTGGCTTCGGCGTCGATATGCTCTTTTTGGGTGCGCGAATTAGAAATCGCGGTGATACGGGCGCCGGGAAATTTCTGGGCGTTGTAGAGGCAGAGGGAGCCCCAGCCGCAGCCAAGTTCGAGGATGGACTGTCCGTCGGCGAGTTGGGCGCGCTCAGCGTAAAGGGCGAGCATGGCGTCCTCGGCTTGGTCGAGGGTTTCACGGCCAGTGGAGTAAAGGCAGCCGGAGTATTTGAGGTTTTTGCCTAGACAGAGTTGATAGAAGCGCGTGGGAACTTCGTAGTGTTGCTCGTTGGCGGCAGCGGTTTGTTCGGCGAGGGAGCGGGTCTTAAGATCCGCTACGTAGGCGGCGCGATCGTAGACGGCAGACTCGTCACGAATGCGTTGCGCGAGTAGGCGACGGATCCCGATGCGCAGAAGCCAATCAGGGAGGAGATTTTTTTCGAGAAGCGCGTCGATCATGATAGGAAAAAAGGTGGTTTAAGATTTTTTCGGAAACCACGGAATGAAGATACTCGTGGTCTTTTGGTAGTGCCGGTACGCTTCCCCCCGACTACGAATGGCTTGCTCCTCGGTCAGCGGAATGCCGGTGACGCGAAGTAGTAAGTAAAGAATCGTGGCAGGTCCAATGATCGCGATCCCGCCAAAAGGCGAACCGAGGGCGAAGACGAAAAATGCGACCCAAATGAGCCATTCAAAAAAATAATTCGGGTGGCGGCTAAAACGCCATAGGCCGACGGCGCAGACTTGGCCGCGGTGAGCGGGATCTTTTTTGAAAGCGGCGAGTTGAGCGTCGGCCAGGGCCTCGCCACTAAGGGCGAAGAGCCACAGCAAGGCGCCGGCGATTTCGAGGGGATGAAGCTCGGGCGCGGGATTGAGCGCTGCGATTACAAAGGCAGCGCCGAGGATCACTACGGAGACTGCCTGCATCTGGAAAAACCAAAACATCTTCGGGGCGAAATTACCGGCCCAGTCGCGTCGGAGTTGGATATAGCGACCATCTTCGATTGGGTGGTGGCCGATGACGCGAATGGCCAGATGCGTCCCAAGACGTAGGCTCCATAGAATTGCGAGTGCGGCGATGAGGGCGCGTCGGACAGGCCAGCCCGGGCCGCAGGCGGCATAGAAAAATGCAATTAGGCCAAAAGCGTAGGCCCAGGCGATGTCGACGACCCCGTAGTTATCCATGCGCCGGGCGATGAGATAAATTCCGGCAAACAGCGCGCAAAGTCCGGCGAGCGCGAGCATGATGAGGGCGAGGGGGCTCATGGAATCGGATGTTCGGGGTGGAGCGACGCTGCCTTGGTGGCAGCTTCGGCTTTAAGACGGGTAATCGTGCGTATGATCGGCAACGTGATCAGGTAGGCTGCGCCCATGTAAAAAGGTGCGACGACCGCCCACCCTACGATAGCGTGGCCGGCGGTGGCGCCGAATTCTTGAAAAAACTCAGCCGGATGGTTCCAGAAGAGCTGTTGCATATGATGTAAGCTGATAGGCACGTGATGGGCTCCGAGGATGCGTTCACCGAGCTTTATGCAGCCGAAGATAACAGGAATGTGAACCGGCCACAGAGCCTGGTTGATGAGCTGGATGATCGGCTGATTAAGCCGCAGCGCCAAGGCGATCAAGAAGCAGAGCAACGTGGTCGTCCCGAGAATTGGGAATAGCGCCACGCCGCTACCGATGGCAACGGTGAGGGCGATTTTCTCCGGGGTAATGCCTTGCGTGAGCTGGGCGATGATAGGATCGCGTACACGGCGCTGCCAAAAATTGCGCGCGGGTGTCGTCGGCATGTTGGCGGGCAATTCGGAGGAAAGTGGATCAGGCACAGGCGGAGTTTAAGCCAACGCAATGACGCCGATACCCATTGCAGCAAGCACGAGGCCTAGTTTGCCTGGACCCCCTCGGCGCGTGGTCAGCAGGCCAGTGAGCGAATCGTGAGACGTGATGCTAAACAGCTCGGAGAGGCAATACGCGGCCATCGCGATGTTGCCGAGGAGCATAATCGCGACAAACCAAGCGAGACGAGCCACGAGCGAGGTTTGTTTGTAGCAGACCCAGATGTAGAAAGTGATAAAGCCCCAGTAAGCGTCAAAGAGCGTGGCGATGAACCAAGGGTGCGTGGCGACGGCGCGCGGCACACCGAAGAGCGGGCATTGCAAGCTCGCCCAGCTCGTCACTGCCAACATGGAAGCGATTATGACTATAAAAAGAGCGCGAAGAAAAATGAGCATGGACTCAGAAACTGACGTTGTTGGCGCGGGTGTGGAGGGTGTGAACCACGGAAATATTGCGCAGAGCAAAGGCGGCTTCGCAGTAATTGAGGTAGTAGCTCCATTTGCGGATGAAACGCTCGTCGAAGCCAAGCGCGCGGACCTGCTCAAGGCGCTCACGGAAGTTGTCGTGCCACACGCGTAGGGTACGCGCGTAGTCGGGGCCGAAGTCGTCCACCGCGTGCAGAATAAACCCACCCGCGCGACTGAGCTCAGAGTTGACGCGATTAAGCGAAAGTAGGAGCGAGCCCGGGAAGATGTGTTTCTGAATAAAGTCCACACCGCGGCGAAATTGGTCGTAGCGAGCATCCGGGCAGGTGATGAATTGGAGCGCGAGCAAGCCCTCGGGTTTCAAACAGCGATGAAGAACCTCCGTGAATTCAGGAAGATAACGATGGCCGATGGCTTCCATCATTTCGATGGAAACGATTTTATCGAAAGAGCCCTGGAGGTCGCGATAATCGCGGAATTCGACGCTGATGCGATCGGAGAGGCCGGCGGCGGCGATACGAGCGCGGGCGTATTCGAGTTGTTCGCGGGAGATCGTGACGGTCGTGACGCGGCAGCCGTAGGTACGAGCGGCGTGGAGCGACCAGCCGCCCCAGCCGGTGCCGATTTCAAGCACGTGATCGGTGGGTTTTAGGCGGAGGTGGCGGCAGAGGGCATCGTTTTTTTCGCGCTGGGCGGCTTCGAGCGTGAAAGAGGGCGAGGTCCATTTCGCCGATGAGTACATCATCGAGGGGTCGAGAAAAAGGGCGAAGAAGTCGTTGGATAGATCGTAGTGCTCGCTGATGTTGCGCTGGGCGGTGGCGCGGGAATTGGGCCGCAGCAGGTGGCCGAAACGGTTGAGCGAACGCAGGGAGTTGAGGGCTAACGTGCGGGCTTGGCTGGAGCCTGAGAGGGTGGGCGCGGTGTCGGCGTTGAGAATAAAGAACGCGATGACGGCGGTAAGGTTGGGGGTCTCCCAATCCCCGTCGATGTACGATTCGGCGAAGCCGATATCGCCGGCGAGCGCGCATTTGGTGAAAAACTTTTCGCGACGAATACGCAGGTGTGCGGCGGCCGGAATCGCGAGCGGGAGGGTGCGAACGGAGGCGTCGGCGTGGGAGCCGATTTCGTGGATATGACCGTTGGGTAGTTCGAGGCGCAGATGGCCCCGGGTCATGGCCCCGAAAGCTTTGAGCACAGCCGCGCGAAAAAAGGAGGGTTTGTCGCGCGTGGCGAGAGGAGCGGTCGAGGTGGTGGCGGAGTCTTGGCTCATGCGGCTTCGGTAGGGGCTGGAATTTGGGTGGCGTCGGGCGCAGTGGAGGCGATGGAGGCGTGGGGGCGGTAGAGATCGCGTTGGTCGGTGGAGCGGGCAGCTTTGGCGAACCAAGGCAAACGCCGCAGCCAAAGCAAGGCCGCGTGCCAATGTATAAGCGCAATGATACGAAGGGTGATGAGCGGGTATTTGAGGGTGAACCACGCCAAGCGGGTATTCGTGAGTTCGCGGCGTGGACCGACGAGGCTGCTGGTCAGCGTGCGGGCTTCACCGACGTAGTCGTCGATTTGAATGCTAAGACGTTCGCTGGGCGCGCGCAGCGTGAAGTCGAAGGTGGTGTCGACGTCGGAAAATGGCGAAACGTAAAAGTACTTCGGTGTGCGTCGATGAAACGTCCCGGGTGCTGCGGCAACAGCGGTTTCGGGGCCGAGATAGTACGGCTTCATCTCCCGAAACGTGTTGGTAACCTCGGCAAGGGAAGCCACGCACGTGCCCGCCGCGTCGTAGCAAAAATAGAATGATACCGGGTTAAACAAATAGCCACATACCCGCGGAAGTGTGACGAGCACGATCCGGCCGCCGCTCAGGTCGATGCCGCGCGAGGCGAGGTGGGTGAGGAGGCGTTGTTTCAGTGAAGCCGACGAGGCTGGGGCGAGTTGTTCTTTGGCGTCTGGCCCGTTTAGCGCGTTGCTGGCGTGGTGGAGTGGTTCGGCGACGGGAAAAAAATCGTTTTCGCGGAAAGAAAATAGATTGGTTCTGTTGAACGAAAATAGCGAGAGGCGCCGGGGTAATTCGGGGAGCTCGTCTAGATCGAAAGCAAAGAGGAAGATTCGGTAGTTGAAGCGATGCTCCTTCGGCGTGAAGCGGTGGTGCATCACGGTGCATTCGTAGAGGCTGGAGCGGAGAGGCGACACGGGCAGTATTACAAAGAGCTTAGCTCTAATTATGCTACGGGCAAGGCCAGCCCTCAGATGCTGAGCGGGCTCGACCTGCGAGAAAAAGGCGATATCTCTTGGGCCGATCGTTTAAGCGTGGACCCGTAGCTCAGCTGGATAGAGCACTTGGCTTCGAACCAAGGGGTCGGGGGTTCGAATCCCTCCGGGTCTACCACGCTTTTCACTTCCGAAAGGAAATTTGTCGATTTACCCCGCGAGAGAATCCAGACGCGATCGCCGCGGGAAAGAAACGCCGTGGACAGCTTGCGGCACTACCCAGACCCTTGGTGCCTCCGGTAATAACGATGGTACGCACGATTGCAGCTGATTCGCCGCCGCCCTCGCCACCCGTCGCTGCTATTCCAAAGTGACGCGTTGACATCCGCTTCTTTTGTGATACATGATCGTATCACCATGCCGTCCACTGCGACCATTCGCGACCTCCGCAATCGCTTTCCACAGGTGAGAAGAATTCTGGAGCTGGAGGGCGAGGTAGTGCTCACCGAAAGCGGCAAGGCAAGATATCGGCTGACTCCCTATGCTCTACCGCCGAAAAAGACCCCTTCGCCGATCGACTATTGGGCCCGGCTCACGTCCTACCAGCCGGCACCCATGACGGCGGCACAGGCCAGGGAATTGCATGAGGAGAATCGTGGCGACCGCTGACAAGATCTACGCCGATCCGAGCGCTCTGCTGAAACTCTATCTGCATGAGCCTGAATCGCGCCCCATGGCTGCCTGGCGCGGCAAGCTGAAGGGGCCGCTGGCGGTTACCCACCATGGCCGCGTCGAATTGACCAACGGTATCGCTCTGGCTGCTCACCGCGGGCTGATCGACGAACGCGCTTTTAATACGGCGCTGGCGGCGTTTGATGACGATTTTGAACAGGGCCGCTATGTTCAGGCCAACCTACTATGGCGTGCAGCCCTCAAGCGCGCGGCGGAGTTGAGCCGGGAGCACAGCCGGACCCTCGGAACGCGCACCTTGGATGTGCTCCATGTTGCGAGTGCACTCGAACTCGAAACACCGGTTTTTATCAGCTTTGATCTTCGCCAGCAGAATCTTGTCCGGGCGGTAGGATTGAAACTCCTGGTGCCAGCCGGCTGAGGCATTCCAAAAAAAACGACGGTGTAGCGCGTGAACGTCGTCCGTCCGTAGAGCATTCGGTTCGTCGTCGAACCGATTTCGCGCCAATCACTTAACACCGCCCCGGCTCCGGTGTTCGCCGGCTTTGCGGTGATCCCCCGAAATCCGGCCACTTGTAATGTTAGTCTGCAGCTCTAAAAAGAGCCCAGATCATGATCGTCGCGGGCGGACGACTCGATCCCAAGTACCTTATTAGCGTTCCCGCCGCAACCGAAACACCATCCGAGGCGCCATGAAAGAAAGCCCATTTTCAAACAAGCTGACCTGCTCGTGCAGGTGATGCCCTTTGTGAATACTGAAGCGTGCTTCGCGCTCAAGGGTGGCACCGCGATCAATTTCTTCGTGCGCGATTCCTCTCGGCTGTCCGTGGACATCGATCTGGTTTACCTGCCGCTCGAAGACCGACCCGCCACGTTGCAGGGTATCGACGCCGCCCTTCAACGCATCGCGACGAAAATTCGCCGCGCGCTGCCCGGCGCGCAGGTGCGGGAGCAGAAACTCGCAAAAAAAACCTTATCCTCAAACTGACCGTGTGCGCGGCAGGCGGCGCCGAAGTGAAGATCGAACCCAACACGGTGCTGCGCGGATCGCTTCACCCCACCACCGATCTAAACCTGTCGCCCAATGCCGTCGCGATATTTGGCCGATCCGCGACGATGCGCGTCGTCTCACTGCCAGACCTGTATGGCGGCAAGTTGTGTGCGGCGCTCGACCGCCAGCACCCGCGAGATCTCTTCGATGTTCACGGCCTCTTTTAAAACGAGCGACCTAGTTATGCAGCTGCAGTAGTTATGGCATACTTGTATAAACAACTGATGATAATGACTCATACATACATTTATGCTCTTTTAGGGTATATATCAAGGAGACCAAAATGTTTATAGGCGCCGGCGATGATGGGCTTGGCCCATGTGGGAGTGTCGCGCAGTTCGACGGGGTCAGGGTAGGTCAGCTCGCTCTCTTCAATCGATAAGAGTAAGGTAGGCTCAGGGGTGCCTCTGGCTGCGAATTCGGCGGAGTTGTCGAAGACGCGGAGCGTGGTCACAAACGGGATCAGGCGGATTATGTTTTCGCGGCTGCCAATCCAACCCTTGCGGATATCAGCTTCCGGAATCGGGTGGCCGCCCTTGGCGACACGTTGGGCTACCCGCTTTAGGTGTAACTCCACCGACGCTAGTCCGACAAACCAGATCATCAGTTGATGGTTTTTCTGGGCGGCTTTAATCAGAAGATTCGTGATGGTTTTGCCGCCTAGAGTGGATTCGAAAGTGAAATCGGCTCCCGTGACCATGGCTTCCTCTAACTTGGCCACACCGTAGGCCCAGGAGAGCGCATTGGCTTTTTCTTGGGTGAGCGCGGGCAGCTTCGCACGGAGCAGGCGCGCATGTTCGTTCGGGTTGAAATACGCCGCACCTAAGTCACGCAAGGCCTGGCCGCCGATACTGCTTTTGCCTGCGCCATTGACCCCAGCCAGAATCGTGAGCGTGGGCTTAGCGGGCATGCGAACGGACTTTTTTCAACTTGGCTAGAGCGGTACTGGGCTTGGAGGCGGACGCCTTGAAGAAGCTCCGGCGGGCAGCTCGGTCGGCGGGCGTGTTCATCTGGGCGACCATCTGGTCGAACTCGATGCTGAGGCTTTCTAACGGAGCGCGGCGGCTCTGCTGGAGTTCTTCGTAGTGCTCGGCGGTGAGGATGACGAATTCCCGGCGCTTGTGACGTGAGACGGCGAGCGGTCCACGGGAAGCGAGGCGGACGGCCTCGCTAAACTTGTTTTTGAGGACGCTGGCGGAAACTTCGGATATGTTTGCGACGGAGGCGAAACCAAAGCTGTGGTGAGTGGGAGCGGTGTTAGTCATGGCCTGAATCTTAGTAGTTTGGCTAAAATGGCAAGATTAGCCTTTTTGGGTAACGGGTTTCCGTTTTGGAAAGAGTTTCGCCGGTGAAGAGGGGGTGAGCCGTTCAGCATGATGCCGATGCTGGCGCCTTCCTCCTTGGGGTCTCGGAGCCTGTTGGACAACTTGCCCTCCGAGCGGCAATTTTTGTTTCAAAATGAGAAACGGTGCTTAACACACAAAATGTAACATTTGCATTTTCGGGCCGTTGCCGGAGGCGGCGTCCGCTCGTACGGCTTTTTTGCTCAGTAATTCACCCCCGTTAGACCCCATTCCCTATGAACCTGCGTTTGTTTAAAATTGCTACCCTGTGCCTAAGTGTCGCGAGCGTGTCGTTCGC
>CANGCX010000011.1 GCA_947452315.1 Opitutia bacterium
AGAGCGAGTTCCCAAGCGCTCAGCGGCAGGGCTTGGGGCGCGAAAATCACGGGGAAAACTTTTTTCACCATGTATGGTAAACCCGCGCCTGAGGCCAAACCCGCGAGGATGCCGCAAAGAATCGCCGTGATTAATAAGCCGCGTTGCGGCCGGAGGTAGCTGAAGTAGGGTCGAAAACGGCGAATCATGCGCGAGAGAGTACTTTAAAAAACTGAAACGTTCCCGATCAGTCCTTGGAAGAACGCACGTCGAGCGCGTCGCGGAGGCCGTCGCCGAGGAAATTTAGGGAGAAGAGGGTCAGCGAAAATACGCCACCCGGAAACACCAGCAGCCACCAGAATTCTTCCATTTTCTCGGCGCCGTCTTTAATGAGTACTCCCCACGAGCTCATAGGCGGTTGTACACCCAAGCCGAGGAAACTAAGAAACGCCTCAAGTAGCATCACTGCCGGAATGGTGAGCGTCGTGTACACGATAATCGGTCCTAAGATATTGGGGATCATGTGTCGGAAGATGATTCGGCGTTTGCCTAGACCGAGCGCGCGGGCGGCCTCGATGTATTCCATTTTTTTAATCGAGATGATCTGGCCGCGGACGATGCGCGCCATGGTGAGCCACTCAACCGCGCCAATGGCGAAGAAGAGTAAAAAAATGTTTCGCCCGAAAAAAACCATCAACAGGATCACGAAAATGGTGAAGGGCAGGGCGTACATGATGTCGACGATCCGCATCATTACCGCGTCGATTTTTCCGCCGAAGAAACCGGCGACGGCACCGTAGGTGACGCCGATGGCCAAAGCGACAAACGTTGCGACCAGACCGACCATCATGGAAATACGTCCGCCAAATAAAATGCGGGAGAATAGGTCGCGACCCAACGTGTCCGTACCGAGCCAATGCGTGGCGCTGGGGCCTGCGGCGCCTAGGTCGAGATTTTGATCTTGGTAAGACTGGGCGAAAAATGGGCCAAACGAGCAGAGTAGAGCTAACACGAGCAGTGTAGCGCCTCCGCATACGGCGAGGCGATTTTTGCGCAGACGCGACCATGCGTCATGCCAGAGCGAGTTGCCCGTTTCGATTTGCTCGGGCGTGACAACGGCGGAAGGGAAGGTTGCGGGACTCATTCGAATTTGAGTTTCGGGTTGAGCCAGATCTGGACTATATCGACGACGAGATTGAGGATAACGATCAGCGAGGCGTAGAGAATGACCGTGCCAAGAACCAGAGTGTAGTCACGGTTGAAGGCGCTATTGACGAATTCGCGGCCGAGGCCAGGGATTTGGAAAATCGTTTCAATCACAAACGAGCCTGTGAGAATTCCGGCGATGCCGGGTCCAAGAAAGGAAACGACCGGCAACAAACCGCCTCTTAGTGCGTGTTTGAAAACGACGCGGGCCTCGCTGGCGCCTTTGGCCCTAGCGGTGCGGATGTAGTCTTGGTTGAGTACCTCAAGCATGCCGCCGCGAGTGAGGCGGGCGATGTAGGCGGCGTAGACGCAGCCGAGGGTAAGGCAGGGTAAAATACGATCAGTAGGGCCGTACCAGCCGGATGCGTTCAACCATTGAAAGTGAATTGCGAACGTGAGCACGAGCAGCGGACCCAGTACAAAGGTGGGAACGCAGATGCCAATCATTGCCGTGGATGAGCAAACATAGTCGAGCCAGCTGTTTCGCTTCACGGCGGCGAGGGTGCCGAGGGTGATGCCGATTGTCAGGGCTACGGCGAGAGAGATGAAACCAAGCTCGAGTGATGTCGGTAGTTTGTCCCCGATGATCTCGTTGACCGTGCGGTTGGGGTATTTGAAGGAGGGGCCGAGGTCGCCGCGCAGCAGGCTACCCATGTAATCGAAATACTGCTGATAGAGTGGTTTGTTTAGGCCGTAGTGGGCTTCGAGGTTGCGCAGGATTTCAGGGGTGACGGCTTTTTCCGCGGTGAATGGTCCACCGGGTACGAAACGGATCATGAAGAAGGTCGCCGTGATGATGATCCAGAGCACCGGAATTATCTGGAGCAGGCGGCGGAAGGTGAAGCGGAGCATGGTGCGACGTGGACGGGAGTCGAAAGAGTGAAAGACACAAGCACGAGGCGAATCGATGGCAAGCGCGCGACTCGTTCGGCGCTCAGCGGGTGAACCCAGAATCTCGCGTACCGCCTAAGCTTTTGGTGTTAGCGGTTTGGAGTTACGATCTGCTCAATTTTCGAGGTAGATGTGTTTGTAGGGATGGTTGTCCAAGAGCGTGGGGTAATAGCCTTTCACGCGGGGGCTGACGGCGTGAACTTTGGTGTAAAAATAGATCGGAATAACGGGCATTTCTTCGATAAGGATGGCGTCCATTTTTTGGTAGATCTCGTAGCGATCGGTATCGTTTTTGGCGGTAAGCGCGTCTTGGAATAGGCGATCGTAGTCGGCGTTAGACCAGAGGGTATCGTTGTTGCCGTTGCCGCTGGTCCAAATTTCGAGAAACACGTGTGGGTCGACGTAGTCGGCGATCCAGCCGGCGCGTTGGAGCGTGTAGTCTTTAGTGATGTGTTGAGTGTTGAGGTAAACTTTCCACTCTTCGTTTCGAAGGGTGATTTCGACGCCGAGATTTTTACGCCACATCTGCTGGATGGCCTCAGCAATGGCGCGGTGATTGGCTTGTGTGTTGTAAAGAAGTTCGATCGGTGGGCAGCCTTTGCCGTCGGGGTAGCCGGCTTCAGCCAGGAGTTGTTTAGCGAGGGCGAGGTCGCCGGTAAGTTTGGCGCGCGGGAAGTAGCCGGCAGTGCCTGGGTAGCTCACGCTGTAGGCTGGAGTCTCTCCGCCGCGGGTGATGTTTTTAATGAGACTCTCGCGGTCGATGGCGAGAGCTAGGGCGCGGCGGACGCGTTTGTCGGTGAGTGGGGCGCGAGTGACGTTGCAGCGATAAAAATACACGCCGAGCCATGGGTCGATCTTTAGGGCTTCTGGCCGTTCTTTGCGGTAAGTATCGATTTTGTTGGCTGGTAACTCGTTGGTCATGTCGAGCTGGCCCGTGCGAAACATCCGCTCCTCGGTGCCGAGGTCCTCGGTGGGAAAAAACTCAATCGCGTCCAGTTTCACGATGGCGGAGTCCCAATAATGGGGGTTACGCACGACGGTGATTTTTTGCTGGGGGGCCCATTCCTTGAGCTGGAAAGGCCCGCTGCTGACGTGGTTTCCTGTGCGAGTCCAACCGGTGCGTTTTTCGTCAAGCTTGCCGAATTTTTTAACGACGTGTGTGGGAACGATGGTCCAGGCGTAGTGGCTAGCGATAATCTTTAGCAGGTAAGGGGTGGGTGATTTGAGTGTGATCTGTAGGGTGCGATTATCGAGGGCCTTGAAACCGGTTTTGGAGAAATCGGTGAGTTTGCCTTTAGTGTAATCCTCGGCTCCAACGGCGAACCACAATAGATACGCGTATTCCGCGCCGAGTCCGGGTGAAAGCATGCGTTGGTAGGATTCGACAGCTTGAGTTGCGGTGATTGAGGTACCGTCGGACCACTTTGCATTAGCTCGGAGGTGAAAGGTGTAGACTAATCCGTCGGCTGAGATTTCCCAACGATCAGCCAAGCCCGGAATCGGGTGCAGGTCTTTGGGGTCTTCGGTGACTAGGCCTTCGAAGAGCGCCATCATGAGTTTGTGCTCAGGGACACCAGTGACTGTTTGTGGATCGAGGTCTTGCGGTTCGGCACCGTTGCCTACACGCCAAATTTGCGAAGTGCTGGCCGAAGAACTGGTCGTGTCGTTTTTGGGGGTCGGTGGTATGCTTGAATCTTTTTTCCCGCAGCCATTTAGCAGTGCGCCTAGCGCCATAAGGCAGGTTAAACTAACGACCGAGTGAACTGACGAGACCTTGTGGAGAGGGTTAAAATAGCGGAAGCCGCGGGGGTAGTCGAAAATACGCATAGGTCGATGAGAGCATGTGTCGGGCTGAGCGCAAGCGGAGGCGGCTTGAAATTGTCGGGGTGTTCGGCGTTGGTGAAGGCCGAGTCTATCCCCTTTTATACACCAATGTACCCCGTTCGCTTACTTACCCCCTTCGTTTTTGCCGCTCTCCTTAATATGTTGGCTCAAGCGGCGGAGCCCAAACTACCCGAGGATGCGTTGAAAGCCCAAGGTAACGTCGCGCCGAAAATTGTGCGTTTCACGCCTGAACAAGAAGCGGCCATATTGAAGGACGTCAAAGTGCCGGAAGGTTTTGACGTCACGCTCTTCGCTAACTCGGCAGCGGCAAATTATCCGGTCTTCGTGGCCGCGGCGCCCAACGGCGATCTGTACGTTTCTAGTGATGGTAATGGCTCACTCGGCCGTGATCCGCATCGCGGGCGTATTTTGCGGCTCCGTGATAGCGATGGTGACGGCCGCGCCGATCAGGTAACTGAGTTTGTTAAAGATATCGATTCGCCCCGTGGCCTAGTTTGGGATCACGATCGTCTTTATGTAGTGCATCCGCCGCATGTGAGCGTATTCATCGACCGCGACGGCGACGGTCTAGCCGAAGAATCGAAAATTCTCATTAAGGACATTGCCTTTGGTTTTGCAGATCGGCCCGCCGATCACACGACTAACGGCCTGAGTCTTGGCATTGACGGCTGGCTTTATGTCGCGGGTGGCGACTTCGGCTACATGAAGGCCGTCGGTACCGACGGACGCACCGTGCAACATCGTGGCGGTGGCGTGACGCGTTTTCGCCCTGATGGTACAGGTCTCGAAATATTTAGCCGTGGCACACGTAACATCGTCGATCTCGCCGTGGGTCCTTTGCTCAATATTTTCGCCCGGGATAACACCAACGACGGTGGTGGTTGGGATATCCGTCTCGAAAACTTCACAGGTATTGAGCATCACGGTTATCCTTATCTTTACAAAAATTTTGGAGCTGAGCACGTGAAGCCGTTGGCCGATTACGGCGGCGGTTCAGGCTGCGGTGCTTTGTTTTTAGATGAGCCCGGTTTTGGTAAATGGAATGGGCCACTGACCTGCGATTGGGGCACGGGTGCACTTTGGCACCAAGCGGTCGCACCGCGCGGGGCTAGCTACGTTGAGACGGCGCCGCCCGAAAAATTTGTGGCGATGACACGCCCGACCGATGCCGACGTAGACGCGTTAAGTCACGTTTACCAAGCCAGCTGGAAAGGTGCGACGTTCAACTGGGCGGGCGCTGACGTAGGCTACATCGTGCGCGTCTCACCGAAAAATTTCACAGCGCCGACTTTGCCAGATTTTGGGCGGGTGAGCGACGCGGAGTTGGTTGCCCTCCTTGAATCGCCGAGTCATCGGACACGCCTTGAGGCGCAGAGAACGATCTTGCGACGTGAAATGAACGCGGAGACGACGGCGCGACTGTTGGCCCTCGCGCGCGACTCCGCGAAACCTCTCGTCTCCCGCGTGGCCTCAGTTTATGCGATCACGCAACGCGCTTTCGGCGGCAAAATTGATGCGGCCGTCGCAGGACTGACCCGCGACGTGACCTTGCAGCCGTTCGTCTTGCGCGCACTCGCCGACGGCGGTAAGGATGCGCCAAATGAGGCTTTCGCCGCTGGACTGGCGAGCGCGGATGCCCAAGTGAAACGTGAAGCGATCATCGCTGCCGTGCATCGAAATCTGACCTCACTTGCGCCTCAGATTGCTGCTTTGCTCGGTGATGCGGATGAACGCGTTGCGCACACGGCCTATCGGGCGATTGCGCAACTTGGTGCTTATGAAGCTGGCTTCGCGGTCCTGGATCAGCCGCAGGCACCCAAGGCTCAACGCACGGGAGCGGTGTTTGCGTTAGCGCGCATTCACGGGAAGCCCGTTGTAGATGGCGTTTTGGCGCGTTTGCAAAAAGATAAAACACCTGAAAATCGTCAGGATTTGATTCGTATCTTGAGTCGCTTACATTTCACGGACGGCGAGTGGAAGGGGGATTCTTGGGGCACAAGGCCCGATACGCGCGGACCATATTATCAACCTGAAGCCTGGAGTGAAACTCCCCGGATAGCTGAGGCCATTAAAACGCTGCTCGCGAACGCGACGCCGGCCGAGGCCAGCTATTTGGTCGCCGAAATGAATCTCAATCGCATCCAATCCAACGAAGCTCTCGCTCGTATTATTGCACTTGCGGCGCAAAATCCCGAGCTCGCGGCGGACGCCGTGATGCAGATGGGGGCACTTGATGAGATCCCCGCTGAAGGCGTGCCGCTGTTGGTTCGCGCCGCGCGGGATCGCACGGCCAATGCGGGTGTACTTGCGCAGGCGGTGGCGGCTTTGGCTAAAACCGATAGTGTAGATGGTGCGCGTGCGATGTTGGCTGCACTGGTTTCGTTGAATGAGATGAAAGGCGTGGGCAAAGAAAGTGACGCAGCGCGGCAGGCCTTTCTAAACGCCCCGAAACTTGATGTGATGCACGGGGTGTTTGAATCTGAGGCTGCACACGTTGGCACGCCCGCGGCGGTTTGGGCGGAGGGCGCGCTGCTGAAGATTTCTACCCGCGCCGCGGGTAGTCCTGAGGCGCGTGAACAAGCGGCTAAGGCATTGGCGACCGGTTGGGAGACGCCTATGCGCCGCATTCAAATCATCAAGGCCGCGGATAAATTTAAAGTCCACGCGATCGACCAGAAAATTCTCGCTGCGGTGAACGACACGGATGCCGACGTCGTAAAGGCGGCGAAGAGCGCGGTGACCTCATTAAGGTTGGGTGCGAAGGGCGCGGGTGGTGGTCCGCTCGTGGGTACATTGAGTATCGACGACGCGGTGGCGCAGGTCGTGAAACTGAAGGGTGATGCGGGGCTAGGTGAGCAAATTTTCGTGCGTCAGACATGTGTTGCTTGTCACACGGTGAGTCAGGCGGAAATGCAGAAGGGGCCTTATTTGGGCAATATCGCTCAGACGTACACGCGGCCGGAGTTGGCGCGAAACATCCTTAATCCCAATCTCACGATCGCGCAGGGTTTCACGACGGAGATTGTGAAATTGAAAGACGGTTCGCAACAGGTCGGTTTTATAACTCTCGAATCGGCTGATCGCGTCAAATTGCGTAACGTCGCCGCGCAAGAGTTTACGTTTCTGGTGAAGGATATCGCGGAGCGGCAGCGCTTGCCGATTTCCGTCATGCCATCGGGTTTAGTCGACGGGCTGACCTTGCGGGAATTCGCCTCGCTCCTAGACTACCTCGAGGCGTTAGCGAAGAAGTAACGGTGCGGTCAGGGTGTGAGGGAGACAAATTTCAGCGGGTGTAAATCCAAGAGGTTTTCGTGCCAGCCTCGGACCGAAGCGGCGTGGAAGCGTCGCATCGGTACGTGATAGAGGGGAATTACGGGTGCCTCGGCGAGGAGGATCGCTTCCGCGCGGCGGAGGAGCGCATAACGGGCGGTTTGATCGACGGTGCGCGTCGACTCGGCAATGAGGCGATCGTAGGCGGGACTGGACCAATCGGTCTGGTTGTTGCCACCGTCGGTCAAGAATACATCGAGAAAGGTCGCAGGATCGAGGTAGTCACCGTTCCAGAAGCCAGCGAGGATATCGTAACTGCGGGAACGCCGGGCTGAGATAGCGGTTTTCATCTCCTGCTGCACGAGCGCGACATTGATACCGAGTTGGGAGCGCCACATTTGTTGGAGCGCTTCGGCGACGGGTTGCTCGGTGCCGTGATAGGAATAAAAAATAACTTCTGTTTTTGGAAATCCGCGGCCTTCGGGAAAACCCGCCGCGGCGAGGAGGCGCCGGGCTTCGGCGATGTCGGTGCCGACGCCGGGATCGGCGGTGTAACCGGCGCAGCCGGGAGGAGTGAATGAAGCGGCGGGTGTGTTGCTGTGAATAATTCGTTGGGCGATTTGGGTGCGATCAATCGCGAGTGCGAGGGCGCGGCGAACGCGCGCATCGGTGAACGGCGGGCGATGGCAATTGAGGCGGAGAATTGCGGTAGAAAGCGCGACACCATCGTGCAGCAAGGGAGCGAGCGCGGGGTCTTTTTGGGCGGCGACGATCTTGGCGACCGGCGGGATGGCGATGTGAAGTTGTCCGGCGCGGAATGCGGCTTCGCCGACAGATGGATTTTCGATGGGATAGAAAACAGCCGCGTTCAGCGTCACGTGCGTGCGGTCCCAGTAGGTAGTGGATTTGGAAACGCGAAGATTTTGGTTAGGTGTCCAATCACTCAGGGTGAAGGCACCGTTTCCGACGTGGTTGCCAGGACGCGTCCAGGCGGTGCCGCGTTGATCGATGCGTCCATATTTTTCAATCGTGGCGCGGTGGAGCGGGAACCAACAAATTTGCGTCACGAGCGTGGGTAGATACGGCACGGGTTGGCCCAGTGAGAGAATAAGAGTGTGGTCGTCGGGTGCACTGACGCCGACTTGCGAAAAATCGCTGAGTTTGCCGGTGGCGTAGGCTTCGGCGTTTTTAAGAATGTAGAATTGGTCGCGAAATTCGGCGCCGAGGGCAGGGGCGAGAATGCGGCGATATGCGTAGACAAAATCCTGCGCGGTTAGGGGGTCGTTATTGGACCAGCGGCCCTCAGGTCGGAGGTGAAACGTCCATGTGAGGCCATCAGCTGAAACAGACCACGTGGTAGCGACACCGGGAATCGGTTGGCAGGTGATGGGGTCAACCTCGCAGAGGCCCTCCATTACGGCGCGTATGACGTTGATGTCGGCAGGAATCGTCGTGGTGTGCGGGTCGAGGTCGCGAGGTTCAGCGGAGTTATTGACGTGGAGCGTCTGTGTACGGTTGCCGGCGGCGACAGCGTTTTCTCGGGAGCTGCAGCCCGATAAACCCACGAAGAGCAGCAGTGCGGCGCACAGGCTGTAAGCGTGCGGCCAACCCAAGCGTGGACAAAAAATCAGACGCGAGGGCATGGCGAACAGTTACTGGCGCAACATTTGTTCGCGGCGCGCCTTGAACTCATTACCAGGTTTCCATTCTGGCCATTGCGGGTCCCTGGCAATACGACGCCCGACTTCGAGTAAAAACGCTCCGTCTTGCGCGGCGCCTTCAAATGTCCAATCGGGACGAACTTCGTCGCTGACTTTATGGTAGTCGTTGGCCGTGTATGCATCAGCGATTTTTTGGCCGTAATCAGCGGGCTGGCCTAGGTAGGCGCGACCAGATTTGGGATAGTAGGCAGGGACCCCCACTTTCGCGAATTCGAAGTGGTCGCTGCGGTAATAACCGCCTTTTTCAGAGGCGGGATCAGGTAGTACAGTTCGGCCCTGTGCTTGGGCGACGCTCACGCCGAGGTCATCGATCGACGATGCGCCATTACCCACGACCACGATATCAGAGGTAGGGCCATGGGCGTTGGCGCCATCGATGTTGATATTGGCGAGCGTTTTACTAAGTGGGTATAGTGGAACGCGGCCGTAGTATTGTGAGCCGAGTAGGCCTTTTTCTTCCCCGGTCACAGATAAGAATAGAATGCTGCGGCCTGGTTTTTCAGGGGCGGGAAGTGAGTTGAAGGCTTGCGCGATCTCAACGAGTAAGGCGGTGCCGGAGGCGTTGTCGTGGGCGCCGTTGTAAATTTGGTCGCCGGTGAGTTTCGGGTCGCGACCGAGGTGGTCCCAGTGAGCCGAGTAGACGATGTATTCGTGGCGGTGCTTCGGATCTGAGCCGGGTAGTAGGGCGGCGACGTTTTTGGAACCGACGTCTCGCGTGGTGTTCGCGACTGCAAAGGAAGCCTGAGCTTTGAATGCGACGGGCTTGAATTCGCTGGTGGCTGCGGCGGCTTTGAGCGCCGAAAAATCTTGGCCGGCGGCGCTGAAAATTTGCTTTGTGAAATCCAATGTGAGCCAAGCTTCGACAGCAACGCGGGAAGCGTTGGCATCAGGCGTTCGTAGATCGAAATTTTCTCGGCCCCAGCTACCAGCGACTACGGCGAAGGGATAGCCGGCAGGGCCCGTCTCATGGACGATCAGGCACGCGGCGGCGCCTTTAGCTGAGGCGATCTCGTATTTGTAAGTCCAACGACCGTAGTACGTCATCGCTTTGCCACCGAAAACTTTCGGGTCGAGTTGTCCAGTCGCAGGATCGGTCACGGGCGGATCGTTAATGAGCATGACGACGGTTTTGCCTCTAACATCGAGACCCTTGTAGTCGTCCCATCCAAACTCAGGTGCGACGATCCCGTAGCCTACGAAAACAATATCACTGGCATTTACGTCGATTCGCGACGTGACGCGTTTGGAAAGCGCGACGTAGTCGATGAGATGCGTGGGTTTGAACGTCTGACCGCCGGCGGTAAAGGTGGCGGTGGGTTGCGAAGTGATGCCGATCATGGGCACGTTTTGTACGTAGGTCCCATTGGGGTTGCCGGGGGCTAGACCGATTTTTTTGAATTCCTCCACGAGATAAGCTACAGTTTTTTCTTCTCCGGGAGAAGCGGGCGCACGGCCCTCGAATTCATCGGAGGCGAGGACTTTGACGCGCCTGAGTATGCTATCTGCGGAGAGCGTCGGTGACGTGGCTGCGGCGAGCGAGACGGTGCCTATGGCGACCGCGAAAAGCAGGGTTAAGAAACGCATGCGTCGACGCTTTATCACGTGGGTTAAAATGGCAATCCTGCGGGTTTGAAATTGAGAATCACGGTGCGACTGAAATCGCACTAAAATCTGGTGCCCATAATCCGTCTTCGCGCCAACCTTTCACTCGCGGCGAAAGGAGGAAGGTTTTTACATTAAAATAAAGTGGGCTCACAGCCGCGGCGGCGAGGAGTTGATTCTCGGCGGAAATAAAATCGGATCGAGCGAGAGCTGCGTCGAACGATGCTGAGCTCCAGCCGGGATAATTTTCGGCTGCGCCCGTCACAAAATCGCCCAGGAGGTTGGCCGCATCAGCGACGTCGGGGATCGCGTTGATTAACGCGACATCGTAGTCGCCGGTTGTTAGGGCCGCGAGATGGACTCGGGCTTCGCGCTGAGCGAGTGCAATCTCAACGCCGAGATTTTCGCGCCACATGGCTTGAATGGCTTCGAGAACCGCCGGACTGGTCCAGAAAGAAAGTTCGAGGTGCGGGAAATTTTTGGCGTTGAGGCCGGCTGAGGCGAGGAGCGTACGGGCGGTGGCGGGGTCGTAGCGGTGGGATGCCGGTAATTCGTTGGAAGCATCTTCGGTTCGTAGTGCCGGAGGAATCATGCGGCCGGTCGCGGATTGGCCTCCTTGAAGAATTTTTTCGACAAGTTTCTCGCGATCAATCGCAAGCGCTAGCGCTTGACGCACGCGTGGATCGTTGAGGGGAGGGCGGCCGGTATTGAATGACAAATAACGCGTTTCTATAAGACGGGAGCGTTGCAGCTCGCCGGTGCGTTCGCCTTGGTAGGAGGCGATTTTTGAAGAGGGAACAGACATCGTCGCGTCGATCTGGCCGGCGCGATAAGCGCGCTCTTCGGCGTCGCCGCTGTCGAAGCGAATAAACTGGATTTCGTCGAGGCGGATCCGAGCGGCGTCACGCCATTTCGGGTTTTTACGAACGACGATACGTTGATCACCGCGCCATTCATTGAGCAGAAATGGGCCGTTACCAATAAAGTGCTCGGGGCGAGTCCAGCTGCGAGCGTGCTTAGTAATCACATCTACTCGCGCAGGTAACCATGGACCGCTGGCGACGAAGTAGGGAAAACGTGGATTCGGCTGCTCAAGGGTGATGACGAGCGTGCGCTCGTTGGGGGCGTGAAAGCCGACGGCGTTGAAATCGGTAAGCGTACCGGTGGCAAAAGCGCGGGCGTTTTTTACCAAGAAGAATGCATTGGCCTTGGGTGCCGCTGTGGCGGGCGTGAGGAGGCGTTGATAGGCGGCGATAAAGTGCGCGGCAGTGACGGACGTGCCGTCGGACCAGCGGGCGTTAGCGCGTAGATGAAAGGTGTAAATGAGCCCGTCGCTTGAGACTTCAAAACGCTCGGCTGCTCCGGGGCGCGGTGCGGAGGCATTCACCCCAGGAACGAGCAGGCCTTCTAATAGCGTGCGCAGGGTGCCAAATTCATCTGGCAACGTAGTAGTCGCAGGATCGAGCGATGCAGGTTCGTTACGTTGGCTGACGCGTAAGATCTGGGCCGGCGCGCTCGGAGTGCTCGGCGCTTCGGGTTCTGCTTTACGAGTGCAAGCGGTCCAGCAAAAAGCCGCGAGCAGAAGGAAGACGACGCTGCCGAATCTGTGTTCGGCGAAAGCGGCACGGTTTGACGTTGTGGCCATGGGAGCGGGGCGGAGCAAAGACCGACGCGTTCTTACTGGCGGGACGCGTCGTTTACTCCTTGGGGATTTGGTTGTCGGTTTTGAGCACGAGCACAGGCACTTTAGATTTTACCCATACCTCGGCTTCTTTAAAAAACTTGGCTGGAACGTTTTCGAGGGCTTCACCGACTGTCTTGGCTGGATAAAGGCGCCCTTTTTTAGAGGCGTTGTAATCGTAGGCGCCGCGAAAGATACGGTCTTGGGTGGTGGCGACACTTTCGTCCTCAGGAATCTGAAGGACCCAGGCGACGAAATCGTGCTTGGGGAGGCGGTTGTCGGGATCGCTGGCTAGGACTACGAATTGTTTTTTAACCGCAGGTGGTTTGTCGCCGTCTGGACCCTCGGGTTGGGCGGCGAGGTTCATCTCCTCAATGACTTGGCGGAGGAGCTTGGGGTCGAGTTGGTTCTTCTTGAGGATCTCGGCTACGAGGTTGACGTCGATTTTCGGCATAGGGAAAGGCTTAAGAGGAATAAGTGCATACGATCGCGCCATAATGTAAAGGTCGGCGGCGTTGCGGGGTTGCGTTGGAGGCGTAGAGCCGGCGTGAATCGGGATATGCAGAGCGAAGAATTTTTCGATATCGTGGATAGTAACGACGTTGTGGTCGGCCGAGCGTTGCGAAGCGAAGTGCACGCGCGAGGGTTTTGGCACCGCGCAGTACACGTATTAGTGTTCAATGCTGCTGGGCAGACGTTTTTGCAGAAACGCTCCATGAGCAAAGATATGTCACCGGGTTGCTGGGATGCTGCGTGCTCTGGGCACCTCGATAGCGGGGAAGATTACGATATGGCGGCTGCGCGCGAGTTGGGCGAGGAAATCGGCGTGGTTGTAAGAGCTGAAGAATTGATGCGCTGGCAACGCGTCGAGGCCTGTGCGCGCACGGGCTGGGAATTTCTTTGGGTATACCGTTTGCGGCATGAGGGTCCGTTCGTATTGCACCCAGAGGAAATTGAGCGCGGACAATGGATCGAACCGGCGGCGTTGACGGCTTGGATGACGGAAAAACCAGCGGAATTTACACCGGCGTTTCGCCTGATCTGGGAGCGCGTCGCTACTGAGTTTACGGCGGGACGCTGAGGGGCGTTTTGCTAGTTATATGAGGGGCCTAGGCCTGTCACGCGCTTGCCAGATATTTTACCTGAGCCGTCGTTTTGGCTGAGGTTTTTGATTTCCTCAAATTGTTTTTGCGTAATGAGCCGGCGCGGAACGCGACGCTCGGCTTCAGCTACGAGGCGTTCGCGGTCTTCTTCGGATGGCTCGTGCGGAATCCAAGACGTGTTGTGGCCTTGGTGCCGCGTCCACTCGATGTTGCCCCCGTGGACGTCTACGTGAATCTGATATTTGCCTTCGATGGGATCTCGGTGCCACCAACCAAACGTGATACTCATGCCGGCATTTTTGAGGAAGTGGGCTTTTGCGCGAGAGCAAATTCTACGATTACGGGTCCGGGTTCAAAATGTCCGGCCCGCGACACGATACGACGGACGCTGAGTTGAGTGCTGTTGATATCTACGGCAAGGGCGCCAAACGGGCGACTTAAGGAGCCAGTGTTGATGACCGTGAGGCCAGAGGCCGTCGTCCACACGCCGGGGCGGTGGGTGTGTCCGATGAGCATGAACCGAGCCGCGGGGCGGTGCATGGCTGCGATGGCGGCGGCGCGCTTGGGTGTCTCCTGCCAAGCGCGTAGGATACGTAGCGAGCGTTGGGGCGGCCAAAAGGTATCGGCAATGACTTGGAGCGTGTATTTAAACGGGTTTGGCTCGGCTTGGTGGCCTTGAGGTAAACCTAGGCAGGCGTCACGATATATCGTGAGTCGTGGGTCGAGCAGGTGACGGCTTCTTTCGTCGAGGGCGGCTAGGTCGCGGTTGATGCGAGCGGTGAAGTACTCGGTGTCACGGCCCCATGGTACAACGTCTTCAAAAATGATGTCTCCATGGGTTACGAAGACATAATCACCCACTAGATCAAGGGAGTGATGGACTGAGATATCAGGGTCGTGGTTACCCGTGATATTAATGACTGCGGGTGCACAACTGCTGAAGTAGGCCAAGGTTTCCGCGCGGATGCGATCGGTTTGCTGGGGGTGCGAACTGGGGCGGGTGTCGAACGTGTCGCCGTTAAGAATCAGTTGGTCTATGCCCTCGAGCAGGGGATCTAGTTGGCTAAGTGAGCGGAGACGGCTGGCGCGATCGCCGTAATGAAGGTCAGATAAAATGCGGATTAGGCCGGGCACGTGGGTGTGACGCGGAGGAAAGTGGCTGGCGCGAAGTGGGCAATGTTTTTACCCCTAGGCATAACCGGCTTTCGAGGGGGAGAGCGGGGGGAAGGCGCTTCGATTATCCAGCAGTGCTAGGTGGTGGGGGTAGAGAGGTTATTGTTGAGCACTTCATGCAGCAGGCATAGAATTTCACTCAGCATCCGTGGCTTCAAGTCAGCGGGGTTTCTTGTCCGTTTTCTGTCCGATGATGGATTTCCCTCAGGTTCTTTTTTGCTAGTATTATTGGCGGCTGAGGCAAAGTTTCGCGGCTTGCCAGGTTTTGGCGCGGAATCGAGGATGCGCTCATGGCTCTAATCGGTTCCCTTGCCACGGTGCGCTCCCAGCTCGCCAGTTCGGAAAATTTCAACACTGCTTTCGCCTATGTCGAAGCGTGTCTGCGCCCCGGTTCGCCGGAACGCGCGTTGCTTGACGGCCTCGCCGCGGAGCAGATGCAGCGCGTGGAACTGGCGGGCGGAGTGTTTGCGTTGCCGCAAGCCTGCATGTCCCTGCCTGCGGGCGTGCCCTCGGTGCCGAAATGGGAATCGCACAAGGCCTACATCGATGTCCAAGCTGTGATTGTTGGCGACGAAGTGATGGAGGTTTCCGATGTCACCAAGCTGACCGTGAGCGAAGATCTGCGTCCGGCAAAAGACGTTTTGTTTTATCAACCTACGTCCGCGTTTTCCTCGTTGCGTGTAGCGGCGGGAGAAGTCGCGGTGTTTTATCCTATCGATGGACATCGTCCGCTCGTGGCGGCCGGAGCACCTATGTTGGTGCGCAAGGTCGTCGTGAAAGTGCCGGTCAAGGCGTGAACTACCGACACCATTATCACGCGGGAAATTTCGCCGACGTGATGAAGCATGTGCTGCTTGTGCAGCTTGTGCGCGCGCTTCAGAAAAAGGATAAAGGTTTTTTATGTCTGGATACGCATGCAGGCCGCGGCAGCTATGATCTTGCGGCGGCTGCGACCGGGGACACGCATGCTCGCACGCCCGAATGGCCTGAAGGCGTGGGCCGGTTGTGGACGCGCCTAGCGGCTGAGTTGCCGCCGGGCGTTGCGGAGTACGTGGAGCTAGCGCGCGCCTACGATCGACGTGAAGGGAATGCGACGCCCGAGCCGCGGTTTTACCCCGGATCGCCGTTGCTAGTAAGCTTTATCGCGCGAACGCAGGAGCGGTTGGTATTGTGCGAACGCCAGCCAGAGGAAGCTGCAGCTCTGAAGGAACGTTTTCAATTTACGCAAGGCGCCCAAGTCCGCGAGACGGATGGGTATGGTGCGGTGCGAGCCCTTTTGCCGCCCCTAGAGAAACGTGCGCTTGTGTTGATCGATCCGCCGTTTGAGGCGCAAAATGAATGGGCTCAAATCGTGGCCGCGGTGAAAGAAGGATTGCGCCGATTGCCGGGCGGCACGTTCGCTATTTGGTATCCGCTGACGGAGCGTGCGAAGGTAGATTTGTTTTTCGCTGAGCTGCGGCGTTTGGAGTTGCCGCCGACGTTGGCGGCCGAGCTTGTGGTTAATCCACCGGGTGCAAAGATGGTGGGCTGCGGCTTGGTCGTAGTAAATCCGCCGTGGAAATTTAATGACGAAGCGGCGACGACGGTGGAGTTTCTCGCACCGCTGCTCGCGCAAGGGTCCGGGGCGCGTGGCGATGTGCTCTGGCTCGTGCCGGAGCGTTGAACGAGCGCCTTGAGCGTTACGATTTTGCGGCGATCTTCGTGGCTGTACGGAAAGCGAGGGCCATGATTGTCAGTGCGGGATTGAAGCCGCCGTTGGTCACGTTGAGGGAGCCATCAGTGACCCATAGATTGTCGTGACCGTGGACGCGACCGTAGGGATCGGTCACGCCGTCGCGCGGATCGGCGGCGAGGCGTGCGGTGCCGGCTTGGTGTTGCGAGGCGGATAAACGCAGATCCATCGGTGAACTCCAGACGTGTTCGGCGCCGGCTGCACGGAGCCAATCTTCGGCGCGGGCGCGAATGTACTCGGCGGTTCGTATGGTCTCTGGATGCGTAGTGCCGCTCAAGCGCGCGACGGGCAGGCCGAAGTAATCGCGTATGTGGGCGTCCAGCGTGACGCGGGAATCAGGCGAAGGAATTTCTTGCACGGGCCCGCGCAGATCGATGCCGCGCAGGTAGAGTTCGCGCATGGCTTTTTTGTTGGCCAGGCCCCAGCGGGGAAGGTCGGGCGGAAGATGCGAGCGCCAGAAGATGATCGGGAGTTTGACGAAATCGTTGGCGAGCATGGCACCACCGATGATGCCGGGGTTGCCGTGGTTAAATTGTGTGGTGGCGATGCTGACGCCGGGGCCGAGGTTGGGATTTTCGAAACCGGCGGGAAGTAGACCTGAAACTACCGGATAGTAATGGCCTTGGAGGTGACGTCCGACGTGGTCGCTGTGGTTACCTAGGCCAAGCGGGTGTTGAGCTGAAGCTGAAAGCAGGAGTAAACGCGCCGTTTCGATGGCTCCACCGGCGAGGATGATGGTAGCGGCGTGGACCTTGCGTCGTTCGGTTTGCGCGGAGTCAGGTGTAGTTGGAGCGAAATATTCGACACCGTAGGCGCGGCCTGAAGCATCGGTGAGTACGCGGGCGACGTGAGCGCGAGTAATGAGCGTGCAACGTCCAGTGGCGAGCGCGCGGGGTAGGAGTGTATTATGGGAACCGTTGCGCGCATCGGTAGGGCAGGCGAATCCAATGCACTGGCGGCATTGGACGCAGGCGTTGCGGCCTAGATAGGGCTTGGTGTTGACGGCGAGGGGAGGGGTGAAGGCGTTCCAGCCTAGCTTAGCGGCGCCGCGAGCGAGCCAAGCGCCGGTTGGCGTGGCCGGCACCGGAGGTAATGGAAATGGGCGGTCTCGTGGTGCGTAGTCGGTGGCGGCGTGATCGCCTGCGACGCCGATCTCTTGTTCGGCGCGTTCGTAGAAAGGCGCGAGATCGGCGTAGCTGACCGGCCAGTCCGCGAGAGAACTACCGGTGGGTGTGCCGTAGCGCGAGGCCATACGGAAATCGTCGGGATGAAAGCGCCACGCTTGCATGCCCCAGATGCGGGCACCGCCACCGACTGTCAGGGCGTTGTTGTGATAATCGGCTTCGTGTGGGAATACAGTGCGACTGCGGCCTTGGGGATCGACGAACACGCGCGGGTGACCGGTGGGATCGTAGGTGGTGTTGTCGCCGTAAAGCGAAAGGCGATGGTGGCGTAGGTGATCGCCCGGAATGTCTCGGTAACGTAGATCCCGGCCGCGCTCGAGGAGGAGCACGCGTTGGCCGGCTTCGGCAAGGACGCCTGCGGCGATGCCACCGCCTAGACCGGCGCCGATGATGATGACGTCGTATGTGGAAGCTGTGGCGCTCATGGTGCAGTGGGATGCACGGGCAGGAGCGGGTTGTAGCCGATCATGCGCCAAGAGGATGCGTCGCGGTTGCCGCCGTTAGCGGGATCCGCGTAAAAACCCTCGGCGGCGAGATCGATGAGCCGGTTGATAAATCCGTTGGCAGGAAACGTGGTGGGCCACGCAGTGGCGGTGCGGTTGTGCTCAAGCTCATAGATGAGGGCATCTTGAGCGGCGATAGGGAGCTTGCCGAAGGGGAGGTCGTGGCGCGCGATCGCTTCGGCGTCGAGTTGCGTCAGGCTTTGTGCGATGATCGGCGTCTCGGCGGCGCAGGCGTGCGTGAGAAGTTGAAGGATGAATTTATCTGTCCCTGCGGCTAGGGCGCCGGGAAATTCATCCTCGGGAATGAGTCGATCGAGGAGCGCGCGCAGGGCTTCGATTTGTTGCGGGGTTAGCGGCATGGGGTCACGTTTTGAAAACCTACGAACGATAGGCACCAAGCGTGTAATGTGGACGCAAAAAAAGCGGAGAACTGGGTCTCCGCTTTTTTTAAATTTCACTACCGCTTAGACGCTGCTCGTCGTTGTGGAGGGGCGGGGTGCAGGCTGGAACGTTTTCGAGTCGACTCGGGGTGGTAAAACTTGGAGCGGTGGGGCACGAAATATAGGCCGATTCCACAAAACATCTTCGCGAGTTACGAACTGCACGATGGAGGGTTTTGCCTCAATTTGAGACGGATTTTGGTAGTGGATGGGTAAAGCCATGGCGGGGTACAGACTCTCATCGTTGGAATAAGTGCCGCAGGAAAGAAAAATCTTAGCGATTAAGCAAAATAACCGATTGGTATATTCATAAAAAGCGACCTTGCCGGCCGCAGAACAGTTTCCCACAAATTCTATGTCGAGTCTGTCTTCAACCCCCACACCCCTAATCCCTAGTTATTATTATGAGTAACGAGCAAAATAGTTCTGCGCATGTCGCACCCAACGCGAAGCGCCTCCTCTGGGCCGGTTTCATGGCCATCCTCGCCGCTGGCGTTGGTTTCGCCCTTCGCGGTGGTATCTTCGGAGCCTGGGCTTCTGAATACGGTTTCACCGCCACCCAATTGGGTGCGATCGGTGGCGCCGGCTTCTCGGGCTTCTGCTTCGGCATCATCATTGGCGGCGTCTTGGTCGACAAGTTCGGCTACGGCAAGCTGATCGCTCTTGCGCTTTTGGGACACATCCTTTCGGCGTTTGTTACCTTCGGTGCTTCCACCCCGCAGAATGCTTATGACTACCTTTACTGGGGTATGTTTATCTTCGCCTACGCGAACGGCACTCTCGAAGCCGTGGCCAATCCGCTCGTCGCCACGACCTTCCCGCAAAACCGCACGCACTACCTTAATATTCTTCACGCCTCTTGGCCGTTGGGCATGGTGGTTGGTGCCATCGCTTCCTACGCGCTCGGCGCTCACGGTCTAGGTCTTGGCTGGAAGGGTCAGTTGGCCTTCTATCTGGTCCCGACCGTCGCCTACGCCGTGATGTTCATGGGCCAGACCTTCCCGAAGTCCGAAGCCGCGCTCAAGGGTGCCAACTTCGGCGAGATGTTCAAGGACGTCGGCCTGCTCGGCGCGGCGGTCGCTTGTTATCTTGTCGCTCTCTTTTTCGGTGGCGCCACCACGGGCTTCATCATTGGCGGCGTTTTATTAGTTACTGTTGGTATCATCACGCGCTTCTCGCTCGGATCCCTGCTGCTTTTTGTACTCTTCGTCACTCACGCCCTCGTCGGCGCGGTTGAACTTGGTACCGATTCTTGGATCGAAGCCATCACCGGCAATCTCTTCACGGCTGACCAAGGTAAGACGCTGTTCATCTGGACTTCGGCGATTATGTTCGGCCTGCGCTTCTGTGCTGAGTTCATCGAGAAGAAAATCGGTTCACCGATCGCTCTCCTCGTCACATCGGCTCTTCTCGCCGTGGTCGGCCTCCGTCTCGCCTCCGGCATGGATTCCTTCTATGTAGCGCTCGTGGCCCTTGGCATTTACGCCCTCGGTAAGACCTTTTTCTGGCCAACGATGCTTGCTGTAATCGGCGATCGTTTCCCGCGCTCCGGCGCCGTGGCGATGTCCATCATGGGCGGCATCGGCATGCTCTCCGCTGGTCTGCTCGGTGGTCCTGGTCTCGGATATGCCAAGGACCGTTTTACCGCTGAAAATCTTCAGCAGTCCGCTCCAGCGGTCTACGCCTCTTCCAAGGCTTCCGGCGAGTCGAAGTTCCTCTTCCTTTCTCCCGTGATCGCCGTTGATGGCACTAAACTTGAAGCTGCCAAGAAAGCTGGCGATAAAGGCACGGCCGATCAGAAGGCCATCGTTGCCGCCAATCAAGCTGGTGACCGCGCCACCTTGAAGGCCGACTCTTACATTCCTCTGACCATGGCCGCAATCTATCTGCTGCTCATGTTCTACTTCAAGAGCATCGGTGGTTACCGTGCGCTCAAGATCGAAGAGCAGGAAAAAGCTGCCTAATTTCGTGATATCGCGGGATTAAAATTCCGCTTCATTTAAAAAAAGAGCGGTCCCTTATTGGGGCCGCTCTTTTTTTTGGCCGTCATATTGCCCTCAGGCTTACGCTACGCGTTGCAGCAGCGGATTTCTGGCGACAGCGTTCCGCTTCGGTACAGTTACACTTAGTATGCCTTCGTGAATCTCTGCGCGCATGGCCGGATAATTAAATACGAGTCCGAGTCGCAGGCGCAACTGGTAGTCACGCTGTGCGGCTTCGAGGTGCAAGGTCGACCAATTTACCCGAATGTAGTGGGTCTTGCGCGCCGTGATCAGTAGATCGGGCCCGTGCGCCTCAATGTCCACTCCGTCGGCGGATACACCGGGCACGAATACTTCCAGCTTCATGGCATCCCCTTGATCTTGGCATTCATAGTTCGGCTGACGAAAACATTCGATGGGGGTCATCTCCGAACGGCGCGTGCTAGCCTTGGACTGGATTGAGTTGATGATCGTATGCATGGGAGGGAAATACGGTGGCAGCCTACAGCTTGGAGCTCTGGGCTTCTCGGTTGTGCTAAACGCGTCCGTGAGTGCGGCGGTTTAGCGGGAGAAGCCCACGCTAGTTTTTTGGCTCCATTGGTCTGCGACCGAACGCATCTGTGCACCGCGCTGCTGGTCGGCCTTCGTTATCGAAGTGCCGTCGGAGCGGAGGAGATGGTTTTGAGTGCGGTGCATGAGAGCGAGTAGACGCACATTTATGCAGTCGCTGTGCCAAGCTGGAAAAATTTTTTGACGGTGAAGATTGCGTGACAGCGCATCAGCCGGCAGATTCTTAGCCATGGCTGTTGCAATGGATTCTACTACGAACTTGGCTGAACTTAAGGGCCGAGTGCTCGCCTTCGCTCGCGAGCGGGATTGGGAGCAATTTCACGCTCCGAAAAATCTTAGCATGGCGCTCGCTGCTGAGGCCGGTGAATTGATGGAGCATTTTTTGTGGAGCACGCCCGAGGCTTCACGTTCTCAAGTGGCCGATCCGGTCAAGCGGGCCAAAATCGCCGAAGAACTAGCCGATGTCGTGATCTACGCGCTGGAGTTTGCCAACGTGGCGCAGATCGATGTCTCAGCCGCGATCGAGGCGAAGATGGCAGCCAACGCCTTGAAATATCCGGTCGATAAAGCCAAGGGACGCTCGGATAAATACACTGAGCTCTGATCGACGGCGGACGTTGGCTTTTGGGTTTGGGGTTTTAAGGCGCAAAAAAAGGCCGCGCCTTGAAGCGCGACCTTGAGCCAGTTTTTTGGGCTGCGCCCAATCAGGCTTTGCCGCCGTAGCTGATGAAGTCATCGAGATCGAGCATCTCGGCGAACGAGCGGATATCTTCGCGGGCAGATTTGTGGCCCTTGATGACGCTCGCGATCCATTCGTGGCCTTCGGCGTCGCCGGGCCCGAGTTGCTCGAGCCAAGCGGACCACGCGAGGACCTCGTAAGGTTGGCGTTTGGTGTTGGCGTTTAACCACGTGAGCATTTCGAGGTCTGATTTGCCGACCTTGATTTCAGCGAGCATGGCGTCGGCGGTTACGCCAACGAATGCGAAGAGCTGTTGGTCGAGCGGGCAGTTGTAATGATAGTCGGCGCCTTTGTTGGCGATGACGGCGCGGGCCTTATCGAGTAGGCGGGCGAGATGGGCGTATCCGCCGATGCGTACACGGACGCTGCGTGGAGGATGTTGGGTGAGGTCGGGATTGCTATAGTTGATCATGGACTCAGGAATTGAAATTTAGATTTCACTTTCACGCAAGCGGCTGGATGTTGACGGGACCAACTTGGCTCTTTGCTCATGAAAAATACCCACGTCGTCCGCAATTACTATGTGCTCCCGTGCTGTTTGTTGCTGCTGAATCTCTGCGTGGAGATCGTGAGTTATAAAGCGCGAGTTTTTGGGGATCCTTTTCTCAGGACGGGTGCCATCATGGGCATGGTGTTGTTCGGAGGATCTTTGGTGGGATTTGTTGTTTCGCCGATGATTGGGCGGTTGGTGGGCTCCTTACAGCGGAGTAGTCGGCGCACCGGCGGGGAATTAGGTGAAATTTTATTCCTGCTTTTACTAGGCGCTTTGGTGTTTTGGCTGTATTACCGCGTGTACATCATCGGGCCGGAGTCGGTTTTGCCGCTAGAGTGGTTAAATCCAAAAATTTGAGTCGCTGGCTAAGCTTTCGGACGGAAGCTTTTCATGACTTCCTGGCGGGTTTCGAGTCGGGCGGCGCCGATGAGATCGAGGCAATAAGGGATCGCAGGGAAAACCGCGGAGAGGTTTTCACCAATGGCTTTCGGACGACCGGGAAGATTGACGATAAGCGTCCGTCCTCGGACGCCCGCGGTCTGACGTGATAAAATTGCAGTAGGAACGTACTGGAGCGAGGTCGTTCGCATGAGTTCTCCAAAACCGGGCAGTTCTTTCTCGATTACGGCGCGCGTGGCTTCGGGTGTGACATCACGGGGTGCGGGGCCTGTGCCACCAGTCGTAACGATGAGAGCGCAACTTGCTTCGTCGGCCATACGGCGAAGCTCGGCTTCAATGACAGAGCGTTCATCGGGGATGATTTTATAATCGAGCTCGAACTCCGTTGTAAGCCATTTGCGTAAAAGGGCTACGCATGCTTGACCGGGTTCGTCTGAGTAGATGCCGGCGCTGGCGCGATCTGAGATATTGAGAATGCCTATTTTGGGAGGGCTCATGCGGTGGCGTGGCGAAAGGTTTCGATGATCTGCGCAGGAGTCACGCCCTGTTCGCGCAGCGCGCGTAGGCTGAGTGCGTCGTGGCGTTTGGCGAGGCGGACGCCGGAGTCGTCGAGCATCAGCGGGGCATGATAGAACTCTGGAGCTGGAGCGCCGAGAGCGCGGAAAAGCAGGATCTGGCGGAAGGTGCTTTTAACGAGATCGGCACCACGGACTACCTCAGTGATCCTTAGATCAGAATCGTCGACAGCACAGGCAAGTTGGTAGCTTGGGACCCCATCTTTGCGCCAAACCAGAAAATCGCCAAAGTCGCGACCGGCTGTAGCGGTTTGTGGGCCGAGGGCGTGGTCATTAAACGTGAGGGTTTCGCCATCGGGCACGCGGAACCGCCAATTTACGGCGATCGAGTCAGTGAGCGGAGGGAGTGGGGTGTTGGGTGCGGGTCGAAATTGCGGTGGGTAAATGGGTTCGTCGCTGTCGCCTCCCTCATGTGGTGCACCTAAGGCATCGAGCACATCGCGGCGCGTGCGCGTGCAAGGAAAGATCACGCCCGCGTTGTGGAGTCGGGTTAGGGCGGCGCGATAGAGCGGGAGGCGTTGGCTCTGAGCGATGACGGGTTCTTCCCAAGTGAAACCCAGCCAGCGTAGGTCTTCAAGCATCGCGGCGACGAAATCTAGGCGGAAACGGATCGCATCAAGATCGTCGTTGCGAAGCAGGAGCGTGCCGCCGGAGGCACGGGCACGCTCGGCTGCGATCCAGAAGGTGCGAGCGTGACCTAAATGGAGATGCCCGGTCGGTGAGGGTGCAAGTCGGCCGCGATAGATTTTAGAAGGTACCAAGGGGAAAGTAAAAATAAGGAGTCAAAATCAAATACGGTTATCAGAGCTTGGCGTTTATAAGGTCGAGGCTCAATCCTCGGTCTTAAATTAACTTATGAGTAAATTACTGTGTGTTTACTGTGCCTCAAGTGATCGGATTGATTCCAAGTATGCGACGGTGGCGACGCAGTTGGGTAAATTAATGGTCGAACAAGGATGGGGGCTCGTTTACGGCGGTGGAAAAACGGGACTTATGGGTGCAGTCGCTCGATCGGTGAAGTCGCACGGGGGGCACGTGGTCGGAGTGATTCCTGATTTCATGAAGGCACGTGAGCTGGCTTTCGACGAGGCCGATGAATTGATTACCGTCATCACTATGCGTGAGCGAAAGCTGCTTATGGAGACGCGGGCGGATGCCTTTGTTACGTTGCCAGGCGGCTTCGGTACACTTGAGGAAATCATGGAAATCCTCACCTTGCGCCAATTGCACGTGGTTAAAAAACCCTGTGTGTTTCTTAACCAAGATGGATTTTACGACGACTTGTTACGCTTGTTCGAAAAGATGCTCGCGGAAAAATTTTTTAAACCCTCGAACATGGATTTGTTTCGCGTGGCTAACACAGTGGAAGACGTGTTTACCCAGATCGAGTTGGCGGCGGATGCGAAGCTGGAGCCAAAGTGGTTCGACACCCGTTAAGTTGGACTACGATGCACGCCAAAATTCTGGAGTTACTCCAAGCTTACTCTCGTAATTCGCTCGAAGCGCATGAGGCGGCCATGGTGTTGGAAACTGTACGCTTTATTGAGGCGGAGCCAAAATGTTTATTGCGCACGTGCACACCGGGACATCTCACTGGTTCGGCCTGGATTGTAGATGCCACCAGGAGTCGGACTTTGCTAACGCATCATTTGAAGTTGGATAAGTGGCTGCAACTCGGCGGCCACGCCGATGGCGAGGCGGATTTGCTCGCGGTGGCGTTGCGCGAAGGGCGCGAGGAAAGCGGACTCACGAGATTGCGGCCGGTGACGGGGAATGTTTTCGACCTCGATCGCCACTGGATCCCGGCGCGTAAGGCCGAGCCGGCGCATTGGCATTACGATGTACGTTTTATGATTGAAGCGGATGACCTTGACCCGCTGGTGCGCGCAGCGAACGAATCCAAGGAATTAGCGTGGGTTGAGCTCGCTCGAGTGACGGAACTGAACGCCGAAGAATCGATGGCGCGGATGGTGCGGAAGACGTTCAGCTCGCGGGTCTGATTTTAGGGTTTGAGCGCTGGAATAATCCCGGGCCAAACATAGGCTTGGAGCATGACGAGTATGCCCACGAGGACAGCGAGGGCGATGCTGTGCCAAAAGACGGCCCGCAAGATCGTTCCCGCCGCGGGGCTTTCAGGGTGGCCACCGGTAGCTACACTCGCGACGACGATGCTTTGGGCATCGATCATTTTACCCATGACACCGCCGGAGCTGTTGGCGGCGCATGTGAGGATCGGTGAAAAGCCGAGTTGTTCGGCGGTTATTTTCTGGAGGTTGCCGAAAAGAACATTAGAGGAGGTGTCGCTGCCTGTGAGCGCTACGCCAAGCCAGCCGATGAGCGGCGAGAAAAATGGAAATAACCAACCTGTGCTGGCCATAGCTAGGCCCAATGTCGTGTCAGTGCCGCTGTAGCGGGTTGTGTATCCGAGCGCTAGCATGGCGGAAATCGTTAGCAGTGAAACGCGTACGCGCAGGAGCGTTTGCCAATAAATTTTCACGGTGCGTCGCAGACCCACGCCGAGTGTGATCGCCGCGCCGATGCCTGCGAGTAGAAGCGCGGTGCCTGTAGCGGAAAGTAGATTCAGGACGAAGACTGCTTTTTCCGGTGTAGGATTGGGAGCGATGGGTGGCATCTTCTGAACCGCGAGATGAAGCGCGGGCACATTGAACTCAGGAGCGAATAGATGGTTCAGGGCGGTTTTCACCTGAGGTAGGCCCCATATAAAAACGAAAACGGTGAGGAAAATCCAAGGAATCCAAGCCTTCCACGTCTCTGTGGCAGTTGCCGCGCCGTTCTCGGCGGCAGCGATCTGATCAGCGGGAGGGTTAAATGATTCTTCGGCGGGGCGCCAGAAGCGCATTAACACCACCACTGCAAGCATCGCTACGGCAGCGCTCACGATGTCGACCAGCCAAGGTCCGTGAAAATTGCTCACTAAAAATTGCATCGAGCCAAAGGTCGCACCCGATACTAAGCACGCAGGCCAGACCGCGATCATACCGCGCCAACCGCATTGCGCAGTTACCAGCCAGAATGGAACGAGCAAAGAAAAGAAAGGGAGTTGGCGGCCCACCATCGCGCTAAGCGAAAGCACGTCGAGACCGGTGAGCGGCGCAAGCGTTGTGATGGGAATCCCGAGCGAACCGAAAGCGACTGGCGCGGTGTTGCCGATGAGGGCGAGTTTGGCGGCTTCGAGGGGTTTGAAGCCTAGGCCGATCATCAACGCGCCGGATATCGCCACGGGCGCGCCAAATCCTGCCGCGCCTTCGATGAAGGCGCCAAAGCAAAATGCGAGTAGCAGCGCTTGGATGCGGCGGTCACCGGAAACTCCCGCAATCTGACGTTGGAGTACGGTGAACTGGCCGGTTTCCACGGAGAGCTGGTAGATGAAGATCGCGTTAAGGATGAGCCAACCGATAGGCATCAGTCCGAAAGCAGCGCCGTAGCCGGCAGCGGCCAGGGTGAGTTTTAAGGGCATGCCGTACACGCCTACGGCCACACCGGCAGCGAGTGTCAGGGCGATGAGCGCTGCGAGGTGCGCTCGTACATGCCAAAATGCAAGGAGGCCAAGTAAGATGATGACGGGTATCGCGGCGACCAAGGCGGAAACGCCTATGCCTCCTAGTGGTGCGTAAGTCTGTGACCAATGCATGGGGTAAGTGGGGTAATCTAAACAAATATGAAGCGAGCAGCCTCGCCCTGCAGTGGCGAGGATTTTGCTCCTGCTCGGCCGTATAGGCAGTTACGGAATATCCTAGCTTAATTAGTCGCGATTTTCAGCTGTGTCGGCTCACCGTTATTGCGGGGTGACCGTTTGGGGCGGACTCAAAAAAACCGCTAGCTTTAACAGCGAGCGGTTTAATCGCTGGGCCTCGACCCGCGCTTCAGGGTGCGTCGAGCCGCATCCAATCAAACTTATATTTGCGAGTAGGCGGTGGGAACGATGAAGCGGGCAGTATTTTTAGAGGTGTTATCTTTATAGCTGGGTTGATCCTTCATTTTGACCCAGCGCGGGTCTGTACCAAATTTTTTCCAATTTCCAAGGTGCGTGGCGAGATCGGGACCGCAGGTGATGTAGCGCAGGTGGGGGAGGTTGGGGCCGGCGAGGGCTTGGCCAAAAAACACGGGCGACATCCCGAGGTCTTGCATGAGTGGGATTTCGCCGTCGTTGAACATGGCCATTTTGCTTAGGGCGCGCTCCTCGCTGTGGCTCTCATAATCGCGTAGCTCAAAAATGCGGGTTGGAGTTTTGTTTTTAGAGAATGCAGGAACGGCGAGTTTGGGCATTCCGGCGAAGGCCCGCAGTAGCCAAGTGTCTACGCGGTCGTAGGCGGGATTTGATTTTGTTGTATGGAAATACTCGGGTGCTGCGGCTTGAACTTGGGTGTCAGTATTGAGTTCAGTGCTTATCTGAGTGAATGATTCCAGTGAGGGGTGCGTGATGAGAACCCAGATCGCGACTGGCGCCGTGCTCGTACCGATCTTTGGTTTGGCGGAGACGCTTTTTTTGTCCACCTCGACCTCTGTGAAGACCCCGATGTTGCCGAGACCGCGAGCGTTCAGGCCAGGGATCAGGGCTTTTTCTAGATAGTTTTCTAGGACCGTGCTGGAAGTATCCGGTTTTAACCGATACGCACGTAATTCGTAGTAATCGCGAGCGACGGTAGATGGCGTGGCTTGAGCGGCACGGGAGTTTAGGCCTGTGGCTAAAGCAGCGGTGGCGGACACGGCGAGGGAAGATTTTATAAAATTACGACGGGTGGAATGCATGGGGAGGGGAGGGTTTAATTAATGCGTTAAATATGGTCTTAATAGCTCAAAGCCTACGAGCTTGTTCTTACACAATTGAGGGTCCTCCCTGGAGTGCTTCTTAAAATCTCGATCGTATATCATGAAATTTGCTGAACGACATGGGTCGCGCTTTTGATTGAGTGATTGTTCGCGCGATGAAATCGCTAAACTGCATTGCAGCGTATTTTTGTTCCACTGCGAGCGAGAGATTTTTTGAAATTTTTCGTGAACTTACTTTTGCACGTTTAGGTCAATAAGAGCGTGAACACGATTATCCCCATAAAGAAAAAAATCCGCGGCGTCGTCTGTTTTTGGACGCTGGTCGCGTTGGTTGGTTTGGGTTCCACCCCTGCATCGGCGCTACCCCGCGCAATCACGCTCGAGGCGATACATCAGATTGAAAATCCCCGCGATTTGAAAAAGCCCGGGCCGTGTGGTGAGTTAGGGGCGTATCAGTTTCGTGCGCAAACCTGGGCTCAACATACGCGTCGTCCGTTTACTGATGCGTTGGATCGGCGTTGTTCCGATTATGTCGCCGTGCAGCACTTTAATTGGCTATGCGAACGTTTGGTGAAAAATGGGTTGGAGCCCTCGGTATACAATGTCGCCCTTGCCTGGAACGCCGGTCTATACGCCACCATAAAAGGGCGGGCCCCTAGCCGAAGCCACGACTATGCGATGCGAGTGGGCAATATTGCGACTGATCTGCATATCCGCACCCAAGCCATCGCGTCGCGTTGAGCGCCGGGCCGGTACTTTAATGTGCCCAACCTAAGACCTGCGGGCGGCTTAATACGGCCGTTGCTCGCAGGTTGCGTCTGTGACTTTACTGTCGCCGATTAATCGCGTGCGTGCAGACCTATGAGAGTTTCAATCTCACTCCAAAAACGATGATTGTTTTGGTGCGAGGGCCGCAGCGCGGCGCGCCGCTTCTTCTTCAGGGGAGGCGTTAAGGTGGCGAGGCGGACGCGAGGCTTTTGCGGCAACTGCGGCTTCGCGATCCGTGACGATGCGGTCGCAAATTTGGTGAATGTGCATGCGCAGCCATTGGGTCGTACTGCTCTGGGCTGTGTAATCGGCAGGTCCGTAGTGATCGATGCGGCCGACTTGGCGAAGTCGGTCGTTTTGTGCGAATTCCTCGGGCTTTGCAGGATTGTACACGCCGAAGGATTTGCCGCCGTTACCTTTGACCACCGAGAAACTCGGCACATCGCTTGGACCGTCGGCGATATAGATCATGTTTTGAAACGGTATACGGCGATCTTCCTCTGCCATTTTGGAATTAACATCAATGGCCGGATTTTTATTCGTGCCTTTGTTGATCTCAAAAATGGCACGAGTCTTAGTGGTGTTGTCGATGACCATGCCGATTTGTGCGATTTCGGCGGCTGCATCCAGAGAGAGTTCTTTTTGCCTCAGGAAACCCGGTTGCAGGGGATTTTCGATGAATTCGCAGGCCCAAATTCCGTCGACGAGCGGTGCAATCGCGCTGCCTCGGACCATTTCAGCTAAACCAGTGCTTACGATGTAATGTTCGAGCGAAATTTCGTGCTTTTGATATTCTGGGCGCTCACTGACGAATGATTTGGCGCGGTCAAAAAAATCAGGCAGGCCAGGATAGAAACCGATTTCGCGGCCACTTGCGCGAAGTTTCTCGTTATTGAGCCCTGCCATGGGGCCTGCGAGGACGTAGGTCAGAAGATGGTTCAGGTAACTAATCTCAGGGGAGAGATGGTAACCGCGTTTTTTATAGTGGCCGACGAGTGCGTTGGTCTCGCCCCAAAATGTGGCTTCGTCGATGCCATAGCGCCGAAATAGAGGCGACTGCATGTATTCGGGGATTAAGGTCTTGTCGAAATCCCAGATGCAGGCGATGATGTTTTGAGTGAAGAGCGTCGTGGCCATTGCTGATCAACACCGCTAGGCAAACATTGCCTCGCGCGGAGCCGATTTGCAGATAAGCCGCACTCGGTCGTTCGCGCAATTCGCAAATCTTCACTGTTTAAACGTCCGGTTCTATGGATTCCTTGCCAGACATCGCTCCCTTTCAACGCCGCCTTGATGAACTCGATGCGCAGATGGCGGAGCCTTCCTTTTATTCCAACTCTAGGCGCGCCGCCGAGGTGATGCGCGAGCACCAAAAATTACAGAAACTCGTAGCCGATTTTCGTCTTCACGAGCGCATCGAACGCGAAACGATCGAAGCCACAGATTTGAGTCGAGATGCTAAGGCCGACCCAGAAATGCGTAATCTCGCGTCCGCGGAGTTGCCCGAGTTGCAACGACGCGCCGCCGAATTACGCGAAGTTGTTTTATTGGCGATGATCCCACCGGAGCCCACCGACTCGCGTAATACCATTATGGAAATTCGCGCCGGCACGGGCGGCGAAGAAGCGGCCCTTTTTGCCGCAGAATTGGCCCGCGTTTATCACCGGTATGCCGATGCGCAGGGTTGGAAAATCCAGCCGATGAGCACGAGCTATTCGGAACGCGGTGGCTATCGTGAAACGATATTTTTGATTACAGGTACGGATGTCTATAAGCAACTTAAGTTTGAGAGCGGGGTCCAACGCGTGAAACGTGTGCCAGTCACCGAAGCTAGTGGCCGTATTCACACCTCGACTGTTACGGTTGCGGTTTTGCCGGAGGCAGAAGAAGTCGACGTGGTCGTCGATCCCCAAGATCTCGAAATTACCGTCGCCCGAGCGAGTGGGCCTGGCGGACAAGGAGTAAATACGACGGATTCAGCGGTACAGATTGTCCACAAACCAACAGGACTCATCGTTACGTGCGCTGACGAGCGTTCGCAGATTAAGAACAAAGCTAAGGCGATGACAGTTTTGCGTTCACGACTGCTTCAGCGCCGCCAAGACGAAGAGCATGCCAAATACGCGGCCGTACGACGCAACCAAATTGGTTCGGGCGACCGTAGCGAACGCATCCGCACCTATCACTTTCTCCAGAATCGCGTTACTGAGCACCGCATCGGCCTTACGCTTTACAGCCTGCCGCAAGTCATGGAAGGCAAGATTGATGAGATCATCACCGCGCTTCAAAAGGCAGATTATCAAGCTAAGCTAGCGACCTTGACTGGACACACTTTCGAGCCTCAACGCGCTCAACAAGACGACGAAGATTAATATGCCCTCTGTTTTAGAAATTATTCAGAAATCGTCGGAGTTTTTATCGGCACGTGGTGTCGAATCGCCGCGTTTAAATGCCGAATTGCTCATCGGCCACGCCCTCGAATTAAAGCGGATGCAGCTTTATTTGCAGTTTGAACGCCTGTTAACTGAGCCTGAATTAGAAAAGATTCGCCCTCTGATAAAGCGCCGTTCACAGCGTGAGCCGCTGCAATACATAATCGGTACGGTTGAATTTGGTGGGTTGAAGCTTAAGGTCGATCGACGTGCGTTGATCCCTCGTCCGGAGACAGAATTGTTGATCGAAAAAATAGTTGGGCTCTGCGTGCAAACACCTGTGAGCGTGTTGGACCTTGGGACAGGAACGGGCGCCATCGCCTTAGCGCTGGCTAAGGCGTTTGCTGAGGCGCAGGTCACGGCAGTTGATGTGAGTACGGAGGCTTTGGCCTTGGCTGCGGAAAATGTACTTACCTCTGGCTTCGGCCAGCGGGTCCGTTTGTTAAACTCTGCTTGGTTTAAGGAGTTCACGCCCGAAGATCGTTTTGAGTTAATTGCCTCGAACCCGCCCTATCTGACTGACGCGGAGACCGACGCCGCAGCGCCTGAAGTGCGTAGCCATGAGCCTCGCTCGGCGCTGGTGGGCGGACTTGATGGGCTAGTGGATTTACGCCAGATCATCTCTTCGGCTTCGCCGTTTATGGCACCGGGCGGTTTGCTGGCGTTGGAGACGGGTATAGCCCAACATGCCGAGTTGATGGCTCTGGCCGCAGCGCACGGTTTTGAGCGGATTGAATCCGGCCGCGATTTGAGCGGCCGCGATCGTTTTATTTTTGCTTGGAAACCCGGCGCTCGTGGCGCTTGAGCCTTAGCCTTTGCCTTTGCTATCGGCCGTTAGGGGAGGGCGGTTGCTCGCCCAAGATTCACGATTTTTACCGAGCTCAATGGCGTCGACGATTACGCGGAGAGTTTCTCGCAGGTGAATATCCACTTTGCCGTAACTTTCGTTTTCCTCGGAAAGGGTCTCGGCGTCTTCATCGTCATCTTTTTTAGGAGCTTTGATGCGTGGGGCGGGAGGCGGGCCGAGTCGGTATTCCTTAAAGGTAAAATCATTTTTCGCGAGGCGTTCGCGTTCTTTGTTCATGTCTTTTCTAAATGCGGTATCTGAGACTTTTTGTTGTTGGCGCTCCTCGAGGTTGAGCGAGACAAGTTTCTGTTCTTGGCGGCTTTTGAACCACTCGATGTTGCGTTTGAGGAAAGTGAATTCTTCAAGTTGAGATTGGCGTTCAAGACTGGCCTTGCGCAGCGGACTAAGAATTTTGGTATCTAAAGGGCTGCCATCATAAAAACTAGTTGGGATTTGATCCCAGACGAGCGCGTGGGGCAGTGCGGCCTCACCGATCGGGAGGTAATCGTCGATTGAGGGAAGGACGATGTCAGGTACGACGCCTTTGAGTTGGGTGGAGGCCCCGCCGGGTAGGTAGAATTTCTGGATGGTTATTTTAGCCGCGCCTGTTTTTGCGGGCGAACTGGCGAGGAGTCGTGAGATGTTTTTCATTTCCATTACGGTCTGGACGGTGCCCTTACCGTGAGTCGAGGTGTCCCCGATGACGACAGCTCGGCCGTAATTTTGGAGCGCGCCGGCCACGATTTCCGAAGCCGAGGCGCTGAAGCGGTCGACTAGGACGGCGAGCGGTCCATCGTAGGCGATGTTGGATGACTTGTCGCTGTCGACTTGGATTGCGCCCGAGTAGTCTTTTACTTGTACGACTGGTCCGCGGCGGATGAACAGACCAGCTAGGTCGATAGCTTCGGTCAGATAACCGCCCCCGTTGCGTCTTAGGTCAAGGACGAGGCCGCTCATACCGGCGTTTTTGAGCTGCTCGATGAGTCGCGCAACGTCTTTGGTGGCGCCGGTTTTATCGCCATCGCTGTCCGTATCGCCATCTTCAGCCGGGCCATAAAAGGCGGGCAAAGAAATGACTCCGAGAGATTGGTTGCCGCCAGATGGGGCGGGAACTTGGAAAATAGCTGAATGCGCGCGAGCTGAATTTAATTTAACGACATCACGATTAATGATGATTTCTTTGCGCACAGAAGGATCAGTCGCATTGGCTGGCTGGACAATGATACGCACTTGGGTGTTTTTCTGACCACGTATCATATCCACGACTTTACGTAATTTCATACCGATAACTTCGACTGGCTCGGCCCCGGTTTGGGCGACGGAAACGATGCGGTCGTTGGGTTTGAGTTCACGACCGAGATCGGCCGGGCCTCCTGGAACGATTTCTTTGACGTAACAGTTATCGTCTTCGACGCCCAAGAGCGCGCCAATGCCGACCAGTTGCAGTTTCATTTGAATCCCAAAATCTTCAAAAGTTTCGGCGGAGAAATAGGTGGAGTGTGGATCGTAGAGTCGGGCCATGCATCCCAGGTAAATTTCGGCGAGGTCACGACCTTCTATCTCGCCGAGATTTTTGAGCATGCGCTCGTAACGTTTGTGGACTGTGGTTTTAGCCTCCTCGATCGTTTTTTTATTCAGGAGCTCGTCGATGAGTTCGAGTTTGAGTCGGTCGCGCCAGAGTTCTTCGGAATTGGAGAAATTTGCGGGCCAATCGGATTTGGAGCGATCTTTGCGGTAAGTGGCGTTGGTCTTAAGATCGAAGTCCTTTTTCAACTCTTCGAAAATCCAAGCTATGCGAGTTTCGGCACGAGTCTCATAAGTGGAAAAAATCTGATAAGCTGCGTCGATGTTTCCTAGATAGGAGGCGTTTTCGTAGACGCTATTGCCGAATTTAGAGACGAAATCTGCTTTGTCGCTGTTTAGAAAAAATAAACGTTGGCCATCGAGTTCACCCATGTAATCGGCAATCACTTGAGTGTAGTCAGAGCTTTTGACCGCGTCGCGGTTGTAGTGAGCCTGCTCTAGAAGTTGAACGAGAGTTTTAGTCTCCGTTGAGAGTGTGGTCGAGGTGCTAAATTTACGGTCGGATGCCACCAAAAAGTTGGTGGCGCTGAGGACGTAAATTAAGAGACTATGAAACCATGCTTTTTTAAAATTTTTCAGATACATTTTACTGAAGATAAGGAGGGGTGAATTTTTGCTATTTCGAGGCTGATTAAGACGTGTTCAGTCTGGGATAATGGCTCTAAGATATTTATTTTTAAGATCTTAAGTTTTTAGCCTGATTTAATTTTTCTTTTTCGTCACGCGTGAGGGAGTTCAGGCCGGTACTGTTAATTTTGTCTAAGATGCGATCCACTTCAGCACGCAGGTGTTCCCTTTGTTTTGACGGCGTTAGGTCCGCAAGCTGGGTGCTATCTAAGGTTTTAATGCTTTGATTGCGCATTGAGAACGAAGCGGATGCGGTACCTCGCGAACGAAAAAAATATCCGACTCCTCCTTGGCTAATACGATAGTAAAGCCATCCGGCGAATAATCCTCCGAAATGCGAGGAAGGCGCGTAGGCGAAGGGGGCCACAGCTCCGTAGATCTCATAAAAACCGGAAGCAACGACGGAGATACAGGCCAGTAAAATTACGAAAATTTTTGGCCTGATTGCTACGGGTATGAAAAAAAACAGAAGAAACCGCAGTTCGATTTCCGGTTTCAGCCAAGCTAAGTAGGCCAAGAGCCCGCAGATCCCGGCGGTGGCGCCAGCAAGCACTCCACCTGTTCGCCAATGGATTACGGACCAGAACAAGCCTCCTGTTATGATTGATGCAGCGTATAAAATTAAAAATACCCTTGGGCCCATCGATTTTAATAACTCACCGCCTAAAAGGATGAGCCCGGCTACGACCATGATGATTTGCAGGATATTGCGGGTGTCGTGAACCCAGGCATAGGTTAACAAGGTCCAGAGACGTAATTCCCGAAGACTAAATCCACTGAGTGCTACTCTTTGAAATAAATCTGGCCCAGGCCTAGCCTGTAAAAATTGGAAAAAAAGCTGCAGCACGTATCCCGCGATCACCGATGAGATCAACCAAACATGGGCTGAGGTCCCTCGCTCGGTTGAGGGGGCGCGCATATATGAACGGTCAGACAACATTGGTTGGCAATTACCCGTACATTCATCGTCTTAAAACACAAGTCAGTGCGTGTTGAAACGTGCACTTTTACCTTTTGCACCCGAAATGTGATTTTTGGGGATACAGGGACGTCCGCTTGACAGGATTCCTGCGCAGAGTTTGCTCCACCAAATATGGCTAATAAAGCAGACAAGTGGGCCCAAAACACAGCAGGTAAGTTCTTCGTCGATCAGCAATGCATCGATTGCGATCTTTGCCGCGAAACTGCTCCTGGATTTTTCACGCGCCATGACGAAGGTGGCTATTCCTACGTGCACAAACAGCCCGTAGCTGAAGATGAGATCGCGGTTTGTATGGAGGCGCTAGAGGGCTGCCCAGTTGAAGCCATCGGTAACGACGGCGAGTAAGATAGCTCCAGATTTTACCCTAGATATCTAACACCTCTTTCGAGAGGTGTTTTTTTTGGCTTATTTTCCTTGGTAAACTTAAAATATATTTTGTATTTACTAATGTTTTCTATGCGAACTCTGCGACTTTCTATTTTGGCCGCTATTTGGGGTTTCGCTTCGGTGCTCTGCATTGCGCAGGAGCGACCTGAGGTGCTGGCGGAGGTGCGGGTATTGTCAGATCGAATCGCTAATCAGGCTTCGGCAGCGGCCTTCGCGATGCCGGTGTCTACATTGCGTTTTGAGCCTCAGGTAGATATACAGACGCGAAATTTTGGTGAGGCGCAAGCCGACCTTACCATTCGAGGCGGTACGTTTGAGTCGGTTGGAGTTAAATTAGGCGGCATCTCTTTGAGTGATCCTCAAACAGGTCACTATCTAGCCGAAATCCCCGTCGCCATCGACATGTTGGCCACTTCGAAAATTGTTACGGGCGCAGCTCTCGCCTTGGAAGGGAACAATGCGACCTCGGGTGCGGTGGCTTACACTTGGCGGCCCATTACGGCAGGAGGAGCGGCACATGTGACGATAGGTGACGGGCAGCTTTTCAGCACCACCTGGTATCAAGCGATGGTTACGCCCTCGAGATTTGGGAAAAGCCGAGTTGGAGCCGACGTTGCATTCGCCCGCTCCAGAAGTGAGGGCTTACTGCCGGATGCGGACCATGCATTTGACCGTATTAATGTACGGCTGCAGGCTGTCAGCCCTGCTAGTCAAACGGATGTTTTCGCTGGTTACCAAAGCAAGCAGTTTGGTTGGCGCAATCTGTACACGCCGTATCAGTCCCCGGAATCCGAAAACCTGCAAACCTTGCTCTTTGCGCTGAATCATCGTGCGGGTCTGCTTGGCGGGGATTATTTTGAGACTTCGGTTTTTTACCGGCGCAACAAAGATGACTATGCCTATAACCGCTATGCTGCGCTGGGAGCTACTCATCCTTTTCAACATACGACGTGGCTAAGCGGGGCGGCGCTTTCGGGACGACACACAATGGATGATTTTGTAGCTGATTTTCACGGTGAACTTTGGGTGGATGAAATAGAATCTACTTCGCTGCTCTTTGGCCGTTATCAGACGCGTACTTTAGCCAAGGTTTCTATCGCTGCGGAGAAATCCTGGATGAAGGATTCCGGGGGGCGCATATCGGCGAAAGTCGGAGTTGCGTTTGATGATTCGAATCGTTTTCGAACTGCGGTTTCACCCGTCATCGAGTTGGCGCGTGAATGGAGCGCAGCGGAGCTATCGCGGTTGTGGTTGAGCTTTTCTAGGGCCACGCAGGTCCCAAGCTATACAGCGCTTAATGCCAATCCGAGCGCTGGTCTTTTTCGTGGCAACGCTTCGCTTGGGCGTGAGCGTACGGCTAATCTTGAGTTGGGTATCGCCGGTGGTCACGCGGGTTGGACGAGCGATGCCGTTATTTTTTATCGTGTTGATTCCGATTTGGTCGATTGGACATATCGACGCGGCATTACAGCTCGCTCGGCCAATCCAGTAAACATGGCGACCACCGGAATGGAGTTGCTCGCGCGTCGAAGTTCGGCGCATGCGGATGTAATCATCGGATTTACCGCCTTAGCGAAAGCCGCTGATTATCGCGGCGCGGCAATTGATGCCAGTTTCTATGCGTTGAACTATGCGCGGTATCGCCTTACCGCGGCCCTTGTATATCGCTTTAATCATGAATGGGAATTGCGCCTCGATAATGCCGCTCGCCTGCAGGCGGACAACGTGCTCCGACTCATCGGCGGGGATGAAACGTTGATCAGTTCATGGGGCATATCTTACCGGCCTAATACGTTCTCTCGCGCGCGGGTGACGCTGAGGGCGGACAACGTTTGGAACAGTAATTATCAAGAAGTACCTGCAGTCACGGCGACCCCGCGGCTTATTTCAATCGAGCTGGTGTACGGTTGGTAAGAGAGTCGGTTTGACATCCGCAGCGGTGCGGGGTGTTTGCGTGGCATGAGCAATCATCCGTTCTTGGACGCAGCTTTCTTGCCGGCATGGTCTACCCTGCAAGCGGAGTACATCGTGCCGGATATCACGTTAGCGCTTAGTCGAGCTGAGGCGGCGATTGCGGCGATCGCTGAGATCGATCTCACACACCTGACTTACGCTTCGACGTTTCTGGCGCTCGAGCGCGCTACCGAAGAGTTAAATGTGGCCTGGGCTAAGGTGGGACATCTGCAAGCGGTGGCAGATGCCGCCTCCTTGCGCGAAGCTTACAACGTGGTGTTGCCCAAAGTTTCGGCTTTTTACGCAAGTATTCCCCTTAACTCGGCGTTATGGGAGCGGCTTCGCACGTTTGCCGAGACGCCCGAGGCGCGTGCGCTCACGGGTGTGCATCGTCGCTTGGTCGACGAAACGTTGGCCGACTTTCGCCAGGCCGGAGCGAATCTGCCGGCGGAATCGCGTGCTCGTCTCGAGGCCATTCAGGCTGAGTTGGCTCAGCTTACGCAGCGCTACGCGGAAAACGTGCTTGATGCGACTAACGCGTGGCAACTTGTGGTGGAAGATGAACGGCGTTTAGCGGGATTGCCTGCTCATGCCATTGCTGCGGCGCGGCGTAATGCAGCCGCTAAAAATCTAGGAACCGAAGAGAGTCCTCGCTGGCGTTTCACATTACATATGCCCTCTCAAGAGCCGTTCATGACGTATCTTGAAGATGCTGATTTGAGACGGGAAATGTGGACAGCCGCGGCGGCGGTTGGATCGCATGCACCGCATGATAATACGGAGCTGGTGACGCGTATTCTTACCTTGCGCGCCGAAAAAGCAGTGGTGCTTGGACAGACGCATTTTGCGGACCTTGTGTTAGCGCGTCGCATGGCAAAGACAGGGGCTCGTGCGTTGGCTTTTCTGGAAGATTTTCAAAAGCGCGCGGCACTCGCTTTTGCCCGAGAAAATCGCGAATTGGAGGAATTTAAGGCGAGGCAAATTCAGGCAAAGAGCGTCGCGCCGCTGGCGCCGTGGGAGCTCGCATTTTGGTCGGAGCGACTTAGGCGCGAACGATACGCATTTGATGAAGAAATTTTGCGACCCTATTTTCCCGTTCAGCGGGTGATTGCGGGATTATTTGAATTGGTGCAGCGCATTTTTGGCCTTCGCGTCCAAGAGCGCGCCGCGGGTGCGGTGGAAACGTGGCATCCTGAAGTGAAATTTTATGAGATGCACGACGGGCGTGGGCGCCATGTAGGCTCTTTTTATGCTGATTGGCATCCGCGTGAATCAAAGCGTGGCGGTGCTTGGATGGGCTATTTGATAACCGGCGGACCTACGCCCCAAGGAGGTCGATCTCCCCACCTCGGTTACATTTGTGGTAACTTGACGCCCCCGTCGGCAGATAGGCCCGCACTTTTAACGCACCGCGAAGTGGAGACTGTATTTCATGAATTTGGCCATTTACTGCATCACCTGTTAGGCGAGGTTGAAATCAAGTCGCTCAACGGCGTGAACGTAGCTTGGGATTTCGTGGAACTACCTTCGCAGATCATGGAAAATTGGTGCTGGGAGCGCGCGAGCCTTGATCTGTTTGCGCGTCACCACGAAACTGGGGCGGCGATTCCGGAGGAAATTTTTCAAAAAATGACTGCGGCCAAAAAATTCCGCGCTGCTTGTGTGACGATGCGGCAGGTGGCTTTTGCAAAAATGGATCTACTTCTGCACATGCGGGCGGGTGGCTGGCCCAATGAGGCTGACCTTGAATCCACGGCGCGCGCGTTGGTCGCGGAATGTCTCGTGCCGACGGTGCCGCCGGCACCCACGATTTTGAAACGTTTCAATCATCTTTTTTCTGACCCCGTCGGCTACGCGGCCGGTTATTACTCTTACAAGTGGGCTGAGGTACTTGATGCTGATGCGTTTTCGCGCTTCAAGAAAGAAGGGCTATTCAACGCGCAGGTAGGCCGTGAGTTCGTGGAAAAAATCCTGAGCCGCGGTAACTCGGCGGATCCGTTGGAATTATTTAGATCGTTTATGGGGCGAGATCCTGAGGTCGCGGCGCTGTTAGAACGGAGTGGTTTGGCAAGCTGACGGCAAAAAAGGTTCGCGCCCGACGCGGTGCTCGCGCAACACATCCGCACTATGATTATCGCTGATCTCGCCAAGCTTCCTGGAGGTACTTTCCCCGCTCGTCGTTGGGGCCGCGGCCTTGTCGGCCAACTCGGCCAGCCGATTGCTGCCAAAGGTTTCTCGATGGGCTATTCCATTCTCGAGCCGCGGGGCGGCCAAGTACCGTGGCACAACCAAGAGCAGGAGGAGGTTTATTTTATCGTCCAAGGTGAAGGAGAGATTTGCGTCGGTTCTGAGCGCAGTCCGATCAAAGCCGGTCAGGCGGTTTTCATGCCACCTACAGTATTTCACCAACTGACCAACACCGGTGATGAACCGATGCACATGATTTATGTGTATTGCCCCGGTGGCGATGTCGCGCATTGGCGCCAAGAGTTAAACGGTACGTTGCCCAAAGCGGGCGAGGGTGCGATTCCGCCGTTGCCTGAAGGCGCTCAGCCTCAGTGCACTAAGAAACCTGAGTGATTTGTATATTGTTCGCCCGGCTTCAGTGGCGTTATCCGCGCCATTGGCTGGGTGTGCGGCCAGTTTGTTGGCGAAACCAGCGGCTAAAATAATTGGGATCTTCGAAACCCGATTGTGTGGCGGCTTCGGCAATGCTCGAGCTTGAACGCAGCGCGCTTTGGGCCTGTGCAAGTCGTACACGATGGCGCAGTGCGCGAAGCCCTAGACCGGATTCACGTTTTAGCTTTCGGCTTAAGTGATCCGGATGATAACCAAGGTCCCGTGAAATTTTTCCGAGACGAGCTGGCCGGCGCACGTGTTCGCTCAGCTTTTCGAAGAGCGTGGGCGTCGATTTCGGCTCGGCTGGAGAGTGGGCGAGTAGCCGCGCAACGACCGAAAGAATGGCGGGATAATCCCCAAGCGTAAGTCGACCCTTGCGAGGTACGCGGGCGAGTTGGGCGTGTAATTCGTTAAGGGTCGACGGTGATAACGTGCGATGAGCGGCACGCACCCGCCCTGAGTCTTCGAGTTCGAAATCCAAGACCAAACAAAGTGGGCGACTACGGCCTGCGACTGAAAAACCATGTGCAGTACCGGCGGGAATTACAAAGAGATCGCCGGCCCGCGCTCGGCGCCGCCGACCTTTTACGGTCTGCACACCTTCGCCCGATAGATAAAGGATTAGCTGAGCGTAATCATGACCATGGGGCGCGACTTCCGCGTCGCGGTGCCGGTTCAATTGTAGTTTCCGCAGTACAAAATCCAGTGCGTGGATTTCGATTTTTTGAATGAGGAGCGGTTGCCAGGCCAACATAAGATCGGTTTTGTGCTATCAAAAGTCGGTTCTGTACTAACGCAAGTGCGCGCTTTGGGCTAGAGTCGTATTCTACCCGTAATTAAATCCCTCCTTAGCACACATTCCATGACCACGCATAAAGTCGGTATTATCATGAACGGCGTCACCGGACGCATGGGCACCAATCAGCATCTGCTGCGCTCCATCAAAGCTATCATTGATCAAGGTGGTATTAAAATTGGCGATTCTGAAGTGATCATGCCCGATCCGATTTTGATCGGTCGCAGTGAAAGCAAGCTCGCCGCTCTCGCAGCACGTGCGGGTGTGAAGCGTTATTCCACGAATCTCGACGCGGCTTTGGCTGACGCGGGTAACCAAATTTATTTTGATGCGACCCTGACCGGTCAGCGTCCGGTCGGTGTCCGCAAGGCCATCGCCGCTAAAAAACATATCTACTGCGAGAAACCCACGGCTACGACCTCCGCTGAAGCTCTGGCACTTTACAATGAAGTCGCGGCTGCTGGCCTCAAGAATGGCGTCGTACAGGACAAGCTTTGGCTGCCAGGCTTGTTGAAACTCAAGTATTTGATCGATACTGGATTTTTCGGTAAAATCCTCTCTGTTCGAGGTGAATTCGGGTACTGGGTTTTCACCGGCGAGAACGATAAATTGCAACGTCCGTCCTGGAATTACCGTAAGGAAGAGGACGGCGGTATTATCGTCGATATGCTCTGCCACTGGCAGTATGTGATCCAAAATCTTTTCGGCGAAGTTAAGTCGGTCTCCTGCCTTGGGGCGACGCACATCCCGCAGCGATGGGATGAAGCTGGTAAACCCTACAAGTGCACGGCGGACGATTCAGCTTACGCTACCTTCGAACTCACCAATGGTGTGATTTGTAATTTTAATTCCTCCTGGGCGGTTCGGGTGCGCCGTGATGATTTGCTGACGCTCCAAGTGGACGGGACTAACGGCAGCGCGGTGGCCGGTTTGCGCAATTGCGTGATTCAGCATGGTTCAATGACGCCACGTTGCGTGTGGAGCCCTGATACCGACAGCCCGATCAAATATATGGACGGTTGGGTGACGCAGCCGACTAACGACGTTTTCGATAACGCTTTCAAAGTGCAGTGGGAGTTGTTCCTCAAGCATGTGGTGAAAGGTGACCCATTCCCGTGGAATCTCTTGCAGGGTGCGAAGGGCGTGCAACTCGCCGAGATCGGTCTTAAGTCTTGGGCGGAGCGCCGTTGGCTCGATGTGCCAAAACTTGGTTAAATCCTCCTAGGGCAAAAAAACATTTTTGCCCGTTTCAATTAACGAGTCGGATCCCATTGGATCCGACTTTTTTTTACCCAATCTCAATAGTTGATCAGGGCAGCTGAGGTTTTGGCGCTAGTGAAATCGGGCAGTGTTTCCTCAAGAATGGACAAAATACGCTCTTTTTCGTCGGTCGGTATATATGAGTAGCGATCAGTGGGATCGCGCGAGACCAGTGCCGTTTTGAGACGCTCAAGAATTCGTGATTTTAGGCTGAGTGGAAGAGCGCGGAAGGCTTCTGAGTAGATAAGATAGCTGCATCGCTGCGCAAAGAGACGGTCGATGAGTTGGAGGTCGCGCAATGCATGCCCGGCGCGACTGCGGGGTGCGTTGGGCGCGAAGCCGGCGACAAACGCCGGGTCGGCGATAATACCCAGCGGCAGCGGTGCAGCTTGGCGGAAGAGGAGATGATCGACTACGTCTTGGACGGCGCCGGTAAAGACACTGCGTACGCTATCGTATGCGGGGGTATCGGTTTGAGGCTCGTGGAAGGCGGTTTGTAGACCGTGCTGGTAATCGATGATGCGGCGAACGGCGAACGCGGCGTGCGTGAGGCAGTTTTGAACCGACATTTGGTGTTCGAAGATTAGGAGCGCGATCATGTTGCTCGTGGCGCGGAGGTAGCGCGTGGTATCAAAAAAAGCGGAGAGTTCCTTTGGTCGCGTGGCGGATATTTTGAAGTGAAGGCTCTCGCCTTGCTCCGAGGCGAGGGTGTTGCCGCGATGAGAGGCGGTGCCGTTGTAGCCTGTTACATACCAACCGCCCCAGCGTTCGGCGAAGGGTGTTTCATCGTCCACGATTTGGGTGCCGTGACGCAGGAGCGGATCGCCCGAGGCATCGGGGTAAACTGAGCGCACGAACAGTCCTGGGATTTCGCGCACGAAAACGCCGCCGTGGCATCGTAGGCAGTCGGCTTCACGTTCGATTTTCGGTATCGTTTGATGCGGGCTGGGAAGTGTGAGTGTGTAAAAAATTGGACCAAGTTGGGGGTCGATCGCGGTTACCTCTACGAGGCCGCCTGGCACCCAGCCGACGTAAACGGAGTCGGAAAAATAGAGCGCGCGGGGTTGGTCGGGGTGTATCCGGGTGCGTTGAAAACTCGTGCGTGAGAAGACGAGCATTTGGCTTTCAATCGGGACGCCGAGTTCGTGCAGTAGGGAGCTCAACATTTCTAGATCCCTGCCGCGCAGCGTGAAAGAGCCATTGTTGAGGCGAGCTTGCAGCCGCGTGACCGCATCCTGTGGCTGAGATGCGGAATAGTAAATCGGCGCCCGTTCGTAGTCCGCTTCGCTCTGCGCGCACACCATTGCAGTCAGAACTGCACTAGCGAAAAGCAAGATGCTCGAATGGAGACGTCGCACGGCAGTTGAGTGAAGGTAATCACACCTAGTTGCGAAGCAACCCTACGCCGCTAACTACGACCTGCGTTAGCAGGCAGGTCGTCGATGAATGAGTCGCGAGATTTCGCGCGCGGTTCCGCGGCAATTACTCCTCGGGGAGCGGTTGGTCTTTGGTCTCGGGAAGCAGCGGGAGTACGGCGATGCCGGCTAGCAATACGAGACTGACCCAGACGCCCGCGGTGCGAAAACTCTCGATGTTGCCGCCTAGACTTGCAGTAATTTTGCTGATCGTAAACGGTGCGGTCGCGGCGAGGATGCGCCCGACGTTGTAGCAGAAACTCACTCCGGTGCTGCGTAGACTTGTCGGAAAAAGTTCAGGCAGATAAATAGCAAATACGGCAAAGACCGAGAGTTGGCCAAAGCCCATGAGCGGAAGCATCCAGAACATTTGGCTGAATTCACGTAGGCCCTTGAAGACGAGCACCGTAGACAAAAATGAAACGAAGAGCGCGAGCGCGAAGGCGAATTTACGGCCTTTAGTTTGAGCGAGATGAGCGAAGGTCATCATGCCGGCGAAGGCGCCGATATTTTGGAGCAATAGTCCGACCGAGCGCCAAAATGCTTTTTCGCTAGCGAGTTTTTCTGGGGATACATTGGTCGCTTTGAGATGCTCGGTGACGATGGAGCCCACGATAGTGGGATGGAAGTTCCCGATACCCCAGAGTCCGATGATACCAGCGCTGCAGGCGATGAGGCCGTACCAAGCGTGACGTTTCCAGCGTGGGTGACTGAGCAGAACTGCGTAGGAACCGAGCTTAACACCTTTGAGCGCTCCTGCATCGCGGGCCTCGACCCATTTTTGCGGCTCTTTTAAGCGGCCCATTACGAAAACGCAAAGGAACGCGGGCAAAGCGCCAATGAGGAACATGGCTTGCCAGGGCTTCAGACCGAGCGGGAGTACAGCCATTGCGCCGATACCCATGCCGATCAGACCAGCAGTGATATTTCCGACGGTAGATAGCGACTGAAGCATTCCGAGTGCAGGGGCACGCACTTTGTCGGGCACGGTGTCTGCCACAAGTGCTACCGCAAGGCCGAAGACGCCACCGACACCGACACCGGTAAGGAAACGGTAAACGCAAAAATCGAAGAAGCCTGTGGATAGGCAGCTCAAGCCGGTGCAGACCGAGTAGAGCAAAATTGAGGCGGTGAGAACTTTGGCGCGGCCGTAGCGATCGCCAAGCGCGCCAAAGATGAGACCACCTGTCGCCCAACCTAGTAGAAATACCGACGTGGTATAGGGGCCTTTAACGGTGGCCTCGGCTTTCCCTACGAGATCTTCCATTGCTCCGTCACGGGCGAGGTTGAACAGTTGTTGATCCAAGCAGTCGAAAAGCCAGGCGAGCGAAGCGATGCTGAAAACAAACCAATGCTCGCGTGTAAGTGAACGCCACCAAGGTTGGCCGGAGGTTTGGGTGGGGGAGGTAGACATGGGTAATCGGGTTGAGTTTTTTTGGGGTTAAAAAAAATTACAGGCGGACGGGGTGGCCGGATTGGGCTGATCGATAAAGAGCGAGTATGAGGGCGACGGCTTTACGGGCTTCAGGACCGTCGACCATAAGGGAGTCACCGTTGCGAACGGCGGCGACTAAATTCTCAATCTGCCGCAGATGGCCTTGATGGCTCATCGCTCCGGGCGATCCCGCACCGGAGCGCATGGAATCATCGGCCTTGGCGGTGAGAATCGCTTCATCGCCGGCTTGGGTGGTGCGAAAATCCCAGCGGATGATGCGATCGTCCTCGAGAACGATGGAGCCATTTTCACCGCAAAGTTCGATGCGTCGGGCCCAACCAGGATAAGCCGCGGTGGTGGCCTCAATGGTGCCGAGCGCACCATCAGGATAGCGCAGCGTGGCCACGGCGGTGTCTTCGACTTCAATACCCGTGTGTACGCGACGAGTGTTCCAAGAAAACACCTCCGAAGGGAGGCCGGCGAACCATTGGAGTAGATCGATGGCGTGTATAGCCTGATTGATGAGAGCACCACCTCCATCGAGGGCGAACGTGCCGTGCCAGCTGTCGGCGTAGTAAGCGGGAGTACGTTGCCATTTCACGTAGGCGCTAGCGAGGGTTAGGCGACCCAGGCGGCCGGCGGTGACTGCGGCTTTGACCGTGCGTGCGCCTTCGCCAAAGCGCGCTTGGAATATCGGCATTAATTTTACACCGGTCGCGGCGACGCCGTCTAGAAGTTGATCCATGCGCGCGAGCGTGATCTCGATCGGTTTTTCAATTACGATGTGTTTGCCGGCGCGGGCCGCCGCTAATGTGGGTTCGAGGTGTGCGCCACTCGGAGTAGCGATGCATACGGCGTCGAGATCGGGTCGGGCTAAAAATGTCGTAAGATCGTTCGTGCTAAAAACATCTTGCCCGTAATTCGCCGCGAAGGTTCGGGCTTTGTTTGGGTCGCGCCCGCAGACGGCCACGAGTTTGGCTCCGGCGGCATCGGCGATAGCTCGGGCATGGAAATCGGCGATGAGGCCGAGTCCGATGATGCCGAAACCGAGAGGTGCGTGAGATGCCATGGGTACTAAAGGTTGAGGCTCGATGTGGTGAGCGACAGTTAAAAAACACTTTTCTTAGCGGTATTTGGCCGGCAAGTCCGAAGGCTTGATTTAAAATTCCGTTGCCACGGGGCGGTGACTCGATCTTCGCATGGGACTCATGAGCGCAGGTATCACTATGAAAGTTATCGCCGCCCAAGCTGGGGTGACGCAGGCGACGGTTTCAATGAGCCTAGCCAATCATCCGCGAATTTCAGCGGCGACCAAGAAACGCATTCAGGAGCTGGCGCGGAAGCTTGGTTATCAACCCAATCCATACGTGGCGACTCTGATGCGCGTGCGCCGGCAAGGGAGAGAACTCACTCATAAGCCGGTTTTGGCCCTCGTTGGTGCTTTTAATACGGTCGATGGTTGGAAAAAACATGCTGCTCTCACGATTCAGCACTTGCGTACTGGTGCGATTGAGCGGGCTACGTTGCGAGGCTATCGACCTGAGGAATTCTGGCTACATCGCGACGGTATGTCGAACGAACGGTTCAGTGATATGCTCCGTGCGCGCGGAATTCAAGGTGTGTTGATCAGCCCGCTTGCGGACGGGGCGACCCCACCGATGTTGAATTGGGATTATTTTTCGGCCGTTAGCCTCAGTGTGCCTTTACCGGCGCTTACGGTGACGACTGTCTGTAACGATCATTATTTTTCCAGCCTGCAAACGGCCAGAGAGTGTCATCGTCGGGGTTATCGTAGAATTGGTTTAGTACTTAGGCAGATGCATCAGTTGCGTTTTCAAGGTCGGTGGCAGGCGGGGACGTTGATCGCGCCCGAGATGTTTCCAGGGATCGAGTTGACGCAGCCGCTCTATGTCGAAGATTTGAACGATGAGGTGGCGATTTTCCGTTGGTTGAAAAAGGAAAAGCCCGATGTGTTAATTTCGCCCGCGGGTGAAGGCTTGTTGGAATTATTGACGCGACGAGGTTGGCGCGTGCCACATGACATCGGTGTGGCCTCGCTGGCTTGCACCCGGCGTGGGCACCCGTGCAGCGGTGTGTACCAAAACGGCCAACTCATCGGAGCGACCGCAGTGGATGCCTTGATCAGTCTGGTCGAGCGCTATGAGCGGGGCCTGCCCGCTCAGGCGACGACGCTCATGATTGAAGGTCTTTGGAATGAGGGTAAAAGTCTGCGCTCGCCGCTTTGAAGCAGCACCGCGGCTGCGGATTTAACATCGTTTTAACCACACGATGACGTTCGGCTTCAAACTTTAGCCGTTTAATCTCGGTGGCCTACCTCCTTTTAAAGCGTTACAAGCTGCGGGCAAAGCTCGACGCCGTGCGCCAAGTCTGAACTGTTTTGTGCACCATGCTCGTACACACTGTCTACTTCTGGCTCAAATCCGATCTCACTCCGGCGCAACGCGCCGAGTTTCGCTCCAGCGTCGAGACGCTCGGCACGATTCCCTCCGTCTCGCAGTTTTTCTGTGGTACCCCCGCTGGCGTGCCGGATCGTCCGATCATAGACAAGAGTTTCTCGGTCGCGATTACGGTCGTATGCAAAAACGTTGCCGCGCACGACGCTTACCAAGTCGACCCCATCCACCTCGCCTTTATTGCTAAGTGCAAAGCGTACTGGGAACGGGTGCAGATCTACGACGCCGAATAAGCCTTCTCAAGCCGGCTATGAAATCAACTCTTGTGACGCGGCGTGTCGCGCTCGGGCAACTGGGGGCGCTGCTGGCGGCCGGTTTTTGGCCGGGAGCCTTGCGCGGGCAGGCTCACGCGGCTGCTGCTACTCGTGTGCGTTTTGCCGTGCTCAACGATTTTCATCACGAAAGCGCAGAATGTGACGTGTGGTTTGAATCGTTATTTCGCACGGTCACAGCTCACCCGAACGTAGCGTTTATCGCGGGGTTGGGCGATCTCGCCAATAAAGGTAAATTAGAAAGTCTCGCGGCGATTAAGCGTCTCGCGGCGACGGCGCGGGTGCCGTTTTACCCCGTACCCGGAAATCACGACAATGATCTTGAGCAAACGACACGGCTGTACGCGGATGTTTTTCCTAATCGGCTAAATTATTCCTGGATGGAATCGGGCTGGCAGTTTGTCGCGCTCGATACGACCGACGGCAATAAATGGAGCGATACCACCGTGAGGCCGGAGACTTTGGCGTGGTTGAAGCAAGAATTACCGAAACTCGATCCGCATCGGCCGACGGTGTTGCTCACGCATTTTCCGCTCGGCGCTGGTGCAAAATATCGACCGCTCAACGCTGAGGCGGTTTTAGCACCGTTTGTGGAGTTCAATTTGCGCGGAGTGTTTTCAGGCCATTATCATGGCGTCACTAAAGTCCCGCATGGCTCGATCGAGTGCGTGACGAATGTGTGTTGCTCACGCGTGGGCAAAAATCACGACGGCACCGCCGCCAAGGGCTACTATGTCTGCACTGGTGGCGCCGACGGAAAGTTGACGCGCGAGTGGTTCGCTTTTGCGGGCTGAGGTGCGCCGCTGTCCGCGGAGATTATGTAACGAGATACGCTTTGTAGAGACCGGCTTGGGCGGGTGCGAAACGACCTTGGATGAAGACGCCATCGTCGCGGCTTTCTTCGAATTGGACGTGGCCGGTGGCGTGGAGTTTGGCGATGACGTCGTAGCGCGTGTGCGGCACGAGGAGTTCCACGGCATCGAGGGCGTCGGCGATTTGCTCGAGGCAGGCAGCGATG
>CANGCX010000012.1 GCA_947452315.1 Opitutia bacterium
ACGGCACCGAGTTCTTTGAGGACGGCGAGGGTTGTCTCGTGGTGTTGGGCGGCGTTGGGGTTGGCGACGTCGACGACGTGGATTAGAAAATCGGCGAGAATGACTTCTTCGAGTGTGGCTTTAAAGGCCTCGACCAGGCCATGGGGAAGGCGTCGGATAAAACCGACGGTGTCGGTGACGAGGAGTTTTTGGTTACCACGGAGATGCAGCTGGCGGGTCGTGGGGTCGAGAGTCGCGAAGAGTTTGTTCTCGGCGAGGACAGAGGCTCCAGTGAGGGCGTTGAGGAGGGAGGATTTGCCGGCGTTGGTGTAGCCGACGATGGCGGCGGTCGGAACGGGGACGCGTTGGCGGCGTTGGCGTTGAGTGGCGCGTTGTTTGCGGACGTCGATGAGTTCGCGTTTGAGGGCTACGATGCGGTCGTTGACGAGGCGGCGGTCTTGTTCGAGCTGCGTTTCGCCTTCACCGCCCATGCCGCCGGAGCCGCGTTGACGCGAGAGATGGCTCCAGGCGCGGGTGAGGCGCGGTAGAGAATATTCCATGCGTGCGAGGGCGACTTGGAGGACGGCTTCGCGCGTCTGGGCGCGGTCGGCGAAGACCTGGAGGATCACTTCCTGGCGGTCGATGACGGCCAGTTCGGAGAGTTTCTCCCAGTTGCGTTGTTGGGCGGGCGTGAGGGCTTCGTCGAAGACAATGACGTGGCAGCCTTCGGCTTTTGCGAGTTCGATCAGCTCTTTTGTTTTGCCGCTGCCAAGGAGCGTGGCGGGGGTAGCGGTACGGAGCTGGACGAGCTCGGTTCGGACGACCGTGAGCTTCAGATTTTCGACCAGTTCGGAGAGTTCATCGAGGAGCTCAGCGCCTTCGCCGGCGGCCATGTCTTTGGTCTGAACGCCTACTAGAAAGGCGCGTTCGATTTTTTCAGGGCGTTTGTCTTCGAGGAAATTAGCCATCAGTTGGTGTTACGGTAAGAGATTACACAGGGCGCGCCGAGATTCAAATAGCCTCGGTAATACGGCGTTGCGGCAGCGGCTAACGGGGCTGATCGCTCAGGGCGCGAATAGCACGCAGACGGATTGGGCGACGGCGCTGGTGCCTGGCAGAAGGGTGAGTTTGCCGCTGGCCGGATCGACGCGGAAGGTGCTGACGGTGTCGGAACCTTGGTGAGCGCAGACGAGCCAGGCGCCATCGGGGCTGAGGGCGAAGTTGCGTGGGGTTTTGCCGCCGCAGGGAACAATTTCGATGAGGGTGAGGGCGCCGCGCTGTGGCGTGATGGCGTAGACAGCGAGGCTGTCGTGGCCGCGATTGGAGCCGTAAAGGAAACGGCCGTTGGGGTGGACTCGTAGTTCAGCGGTGGTGTTGGTGTCGCCGACGTAATCGAGTGGAAGCGTCGGTACGCGTTGAAAGGGCGTGAGGGTGCCTGTGGCGCTATCGTAGTGGCTGGCGGTCACGGTGCCGTCGAGTTCGTCGATCACGTATAAGTAATGTCCGTCCGCGGAGAACTTGGCGTGACGCGGGCCGGTGCCGGGCGTGAAGTTACTGAAAGGCTTGGCCGCAGCTTGAAGGGTTCCGTGGGTGGCATCGACCGCGTAGTGGTAGACGCGATCTTGGCCAAGGTCGCAGACGTGGACGAAGCGGTTGTCAGGGGAAAAGGTCGCGGAGTGAGCGTGGGGTTTGTCTTGGCGTTTGGCGTTAGGACCGAGTGGGCCGGTATGTTGAATGAAGCTTTGGCGCGGGCCAAGGCGGCCATCGGCGAGCAAGGGGAAGGAACTAACTTGGCCGCCACCGTAACTGACAGCGACGAGGATTTGGCCTGTGGCATCGACGGCGGCGTGGCAAAGCGAGTCAGCGGTGATTTCGCGGTTAAGCAAAGTGAGGGCGCGGGTGCTGGGATCGATCGCGTAAGCAAGGACGGCGCCACCGGCTTTACCATCGGGGAGTTTGGTTTCTTCGATGGCGTAAAGCACGCGGCCACTGGGATGGAGAGTGAGCCAGGAAGGGTTGGTTAATTCTGCGGCGAGGCTCGGAGTAGAGAGAGCGCCGGTTTTGGCATCGAGTTGAGCGGAGTAGATGCCGCGGCTCGTGGTGCGCGTGTAGGTGCCGAGGTAGAGATTGTGCAGGGAGGGGGTCACAGCGGACATGAGAAGAGCTGAGACTAAAAATAGGGCGAAATGAAGAACGATAAGCGGGCGTTGGCGAGGGGTGGGCATGCGGCAGAGAGATCAGATGCTCGTGCCAGAGGTGGCGGGTTCACGGCGGGCAATACGGCGGAGATTTTCGGCGGTGACGCGGGCAATTTCTGTGAGGGCTTCGTGTGTTAGGAAAGCTTGGTGCGAGGTGATCAAGACGTTGGGGAAAGTGAGCAGCCGAGAAAGTTCATCGTCGGCGAGGACTCCACCGGAGAGGTCTTCAAAAAACACACCCGCTTCTTCCTCATAGACGTCCAAGGCTACACCCCCGATCTGGCCAGATTTGAGTGCTGCGATGAGCGCGGTGGTGTCGATCAGGCGACCCCGGCTGGTGTTTACCAAGACACTCGCGGGTTTCATCAAGGCGAGCGTCTGCGGGTTGATCAAGTGATGGCTGGAAGGAGTCAGGGGGAGGTGGAGCGAGATGATGTCGCTGGTGCAGAGAAGTTCGTTTAACGCCACGTAGGCGATTTCGTGCGTCGCGGCCCAGGTGACATCGGGCGCTGGGTCGCAAGCGAGCACCCGCATGCCGAAGCCGCGTAGGATTTGCGCTGTGAGGCGGCCGATTTGGCCCGTTCCGATGATGCCGGCGGTCTTACCGTAGAGATCAAAGCCGACGAGGCCTGCGAGGGAGAAATTAAGTTCGCGCACACGGTTATGGGCGCGGGGAATTTTGCGGATGAGAGCTAGAAGCAGGGCGATGCTATGTTCGGCGACCGCATGGGGTGAGTAAGCGGGAACGCGGGTTACGATGAGGTCGAGTTCACGGGCGGCCGTGAGGTCGATCTGGTTGTAACCGGCGCAGCGTAATGCGATGTGGCGCACACCGACCGCGGCCAAGCGTTCTAGGGTGGGGCGGTCGGCTTGGTCGTTAACGAAGATGCAGACGGCGTCTGCGCCCTGAGCCAGTGCAGCGTTATCGGCGTTGAGTCGAAATTCGTGAAATCGACAGGTAAAGCCCGCGGTTGTGGCTGCAGGTCCGAGATAGTCGCGGTCGTAGGGCTTGGTATCGTAGACTGCGACGAGGGGCATGGCTGGATCAGTCCGCGAGGGCCTGCTTAAAATGGCGGCGACACATGGCGACGTAGCGATCGTTGCCGCCAATCTCAATCTGGGCGCCTTCGCGGACGGCTTTACCCTCGGCTCCGAGACGTACGTTCATGGTGGCTTTGCGGCCACAGTGACAGATGGTTTTCAGCTCGGTGAGATCATCGGCGAGGGCGAGGAGTGCGCCGCTGCCGGGAAAGAGTTGTGCTTGGAAATCGGTGCGCAGGCCGTAGCAGAGAACGGGGATGTCCAGTGTGTCGGCTACATCGGTGAGCTGTTCAACTTGGGCTCGGGTGAGAAATTGGGCTTCGTCGACGAGAACGCAGGCGACGGGGGCAGTGGCGTGTTCGTGGCGGACGCGATTGAGGATGTTATCGGTCGGTGTGAGCACTTCGGCGGGTGATTCGAGGCCGATGCGGGAGCGGACGCGACCGAGACCGGCGCGGGTGTCGATCGCGGGCACGAAGACGAGGGTGCGCATGCCGCGTTCTTGATAGTTATAACTTGATTGTAAAAGAACCGTGGATTTGCCGGCGTTCATCGCCGAATAATAAAAGTAGAGCTTGGCCATACGTGGATCAAATTGGTTGAGCTAGGGCTGGCTGGCCAGAACGGTTTCGGGTGGGTAGCGTGTTCAAGCGGGTGGCATGTCGTCGCTTGAGCTAGCCGGCTGGTCTAGGGCGAGCCCGGCATTGGTGCGACTTATGTAGGGTCTTGTGTACTATAAGTTGTTATTTGATATATTTTTATAATAAGTATTGTAAAAAATAACACCAAGTGTTGTAAATTCCAACATGTACCGAAGGAATATTATAGAAAACGTAATCGAGAGCATCCGGTTCAGTCCGGTAACGCTCGTCAACGGCGCGCGGCAAACCGGCAAAAGTACATTCATTAAAACCTCCTTCGTTGACGCCGGAAGTTTCTCTTATGCGACTCTGGACGACTTGAACCTGTTAAGGCTGGCTAAGAGCGAGCCGATCACCTTCCTGACGCAGCAAAAAGAACGTGCGGCCATTGACGAAATTCAGCGCGTTCCGGAACTACTTTTACCGTTAAAGAAGGTGATCGACGATGCTCGGGCTACTCGCCGATTTTTGCTAAGTGGGTCAGCCAACATCCTGACGCTACCCAAACTATCAGAGTCTCTGGCGGGCCGGATGGAGATTCACACTCTTTGGCCACTTTCCCAAGGGGAAATTCGTGGGCAAAAGGAGCGTTTCGTGGAATTTGCCTTTTCTGAAGAGAGTCCGCTCAGGCCCCAAGCATTCTCTCAAGCTGATTATTTGCAGGCCATGGTCTTTGGAGGCTATCCTGAAGCTCTCGCTCAAATGAAAGCCGGCCGGGGGCCTGACTGGTTTAAATCCTACGTAACCACCCTGCTGCAGCGCGATATTCAGGATATATCGCGGATTGAGGGATTGAGTGAGCTACCGAACTTACTGGATATCATCGCGGCGCGCGCGGGAAACCTGATTAATTTCACCGACATAGCGCGAGCGACCAAGCTCAATGCCGTTACGCTCAAGCGCTACTACACGCTTTTAGAAATGGTGTTTCTCGTGGTGGAAGTGCCGGCTTGGGGAAGGAACCTAGAGAAGCGGCTGGTAAAAAGCCCGAAGGTTTTCATCAACGACAGCGGTCTACTTTGTTACCTGAGGGGACTCAACGTGCAGGTGCTGGAAAAAGAGCGCGGGCTGCTAGGCAGCGTGCTCGAAAATTTTGTAGTGATGGAGTTAACCAAACAACTTGGCTGGGCCTCGGTTCGCTGTGGACTGCTGCATTACAGGGACCATCAGGGCAACGAAGTGGACACGGTGTTGGAAGCGGCCGATAAGCGGGTTGTAGGCGTAGAAATCAAAGCTTCAATGGATGTGAATCCGTCAGATTTTAATGGCTTACGCTCTCTAGCCCTAAACGCTGGCCAGCGATTCCACCGCGGTTTTTTACTGTATACGGGCAATGAGGTCATCCAATACGACAAGAACCTCTGGGCCGTACCAGTAGCCTCGTTGTGGCTTTAATGCCTGAATGAAGAGGCCTCGGCTCCGTTAATCCGTCGCTTCAGTTTCTGGCAGCCACCAGGCCCAAATTGCCGCTGCTGCACCGACTAGACTGACACATAATAATGAGATGCGGAAATCTCCGACGGGGACTAGTAACCCGAAAATGATCGAAGCGGCCGCGGCCGCGATACGGCCAATATTGTAGCAAAACCCTGCTCCCGTGGTGCGAAGTAACGTCGGGAAAAGCGGTGGCAGATACATGGTAAAGAGGCCAAAGACGCCGCCGAAAAATCCTCCGATAGGTAGCCAAAACCAAGCGAGGGCGGCAAAATCTCGCGGTACTATGAAGGCGCCAAAGATCGCGAGCGTCAGCCCTAAAAACATTCCTGAAATCGCGCGACGGTTACCAATACGAAGCGCCAGCCAGCCCGCACCGAAATTGCCCAAAATCGACGCAAAATTAAACGCGAAAAATGCCGCCGACACCAATTGCGTGGTCTCTCCGGCCGGCGTGTGGGCGTCCACCAGCAGCTTACGCAGATGTTGGGTCTGCCAAAATAACATCAACCACCACGCCGACAAACCCAGCGCGCACACCGCACAGGTCTGTAAGGTGATCTTCCGCACGGAACCGCGAAATAAATCCATCGCGCCGGGTTTCGGTGAGGCGCTGGCTCCGGCGCGTTGCCAGGTTTCTGGTTCGGGCACGTGGCGCCGAATCCAGAAAACGAGTAGAGCCGGCAGCACGCCCACCAGAAACACCCAGCGCTCTGAGCCTGGAGGTAACACCCAAGACAATACCCCCACCACGACCGCCCCGCACAATACCCCGATGTTGACGCCGGTCTGTAGCACGGCAGCCATCCAAGGCCGCCACGCTTTAGGCCACGTCTCCGCCAGCAGCGAAGCCCCAACCGCCCATTCACCGCCGATGCCTAGAGCTGCGATAAAACGGAAAATCATTAACTGCCACCACGTCTGCGCAAATGCGCACAGTCCGGTGCACAACGCATACGTGATGATCGTCAACGCGAGCGCGCGACTGCGACCGATCCTGTCACCTAACCGACCGAAAAACGCTCCACCCAACGCCCATCCGAGCAGAAACGCCGCTTGGATATACGCACTCTTTTCTTTGACGGCGGGATCAGCGGCGTTGGTCGCCATGAGTAATGTCATCACGAGCGGCGTCGCCACCAACGTATAAAGATGCAATTCGAGTCCGTCAAAAAGCCAACCCAGCCAAGCTGCGATCCCGGATTTCCATTGCATGGGAGTGAGCTCGCGCAGGTGCACCGCGTCGTGGGATACAGGGGTAGGGGTCATGGGGTGTTCCGAGTGCGTCACGCGAGGTCGCCGCGCTCAAGCCCTAATCCCCCGAGCGCAGGCTTGCCTCACGGATTGCGTCCGCAAAGGTGCGGGCATGAAGACGAAATGGTGGATCTGGCTTTTGGGGTTAATGTTTGGCTTGGTCGCTGACGCGCACGCGGAAACGCCGGCCGTGACCTCGTCCACGTGGCGCGGCTTTAAGCGCCTGGATTTTGTCGTCGCGGGCCGCCCCGCGCTGCTCGTGGTGCCTAAAACTCCCGCCGCCGGTAAGCCGTGGATCTGGCGCACTGAGTTTTTTGAACACGAGCCGCAGGCCGATCTCGCGCTGCTCGAACGTGGCTGGCATGTGGCCTACGTGAACGCTCAGGATATGTACGGTGCGCCGCGGGCGGTGGCGATTTTCGATGGATTTTACGAGCTGGTGACGCAGCGCTACAATTTGGCGCGACGCGTGGTGTTGGAGGGGCTGAGTCGCGGCGGGCTTTACGCATTTAACTACGCGGTAACGCACCCCGAGCGCGTGGCCGCGCTGTACCTTGATGCTCCCGTTCTTAACGTCCACAGCTGGCCTGGTCGGAACAAAGACACGCCCGGGGGCGCGAAATTATGGCGCGAGTTGCTCGAGTGCTATGGGCTCAGCGTAGAAGCCGCGCAAAATTTTAAAGATAGTCCGATCGATCACATCGATATCGTAGCCAAGGCCGGCGTGCCGATTTTACTGATTGCGGGCGATGCGGATGAAACGGTGCCGTACAACGAAAATGGCGGCATTTTAAAAAAACGATATGATGATCTCCACGCCGTGTGTGAGGTGATCTTGAAGCCAGGTGGGAAACACCATCCGCACAGCCTGGTTGATCCTGCGCCCATCTTGGAATTTGTGCTAAAGCACGCGCGTTTTTGAGTCGGCGTGGCGCTGCTGTGAGCTGCGTCGATCAGTGCTTAGCGGCGCACCCCGCGTGGCGCGGGCACGTGATGAGGTGGTCGTTTACCATGCCGCTGGCCTGCATGAAAGCGTAGCAAATCGTTGTACCTACAAATTTGAAACCGTGGGCGAGGAGCGCCTTACTCAAGGCATCGCTCTCGAGCGTGCGCGTAGGAATTTCGCTCATGGAGTTGCGGTTATTGACCAAAGGACTTCCACCTACGAAGGACCAAATGAAACGATCAAAACCGCCCGGCTGGTGGTGGAGCGCGAGATAGGCACGGGCGTTACCAATCGTAGCGGCGATTTTGAGCCGGTTGCGCACGATGCCGGCATCAGCGAGCAGTGTGGCGACTTTTTTGGCATCATAACGGGCGATTTTCTCTGCGTCGAAACCGTCAAAAGCGCGACGGTAATTTTCGCGTTTGGCTAAAATCGTGGACCAGCTGAGGCCGGCCTGTGCACCTTCGAGAATTAAGAGTTCAAAAAGCGCACGATCGTCATGCAGCGGCACGCCCCACTCAGTGTCATGATAGGAAAGATCGAGCGGGTTGCGAGGCCAGGGGCAGGGGACAGATTTCATCGTTTGATGCTACAACGGTAGAGACATTTAATTTTGGCCATGAGTTAGAGTGGGTGGCAATCCCGTGGAACGCCCCTAGCACGAACATGCGAATCTGACCGTCTGAACTAAGCGGGCATTTCCTTTGCGCCCGCGTTGAGTGTTTTAAAGCTTCCCCATGATGCGTTCCGCTTTTTTTCGTTTTACCCTGTTGGTTGCTACTGGGTTGGTTTGGATCCCTTTTACCGCCAAGCTAAACGCGGCTGCGTCATCGCTGCGGCCACAAGTTAATTTTGATGTGCGTCACTATGGTGCGACTGGCGACGGCGTGACACTTGATACCGCTGCGATCAATCGCGCGGTCGATGCCGCCCACGCGGCTGGGGGAGGCACGGTACGATTTCCGGCGGGTAACTATTTAAGTTTTTCTATTCGCTTGCGGAGCCGGATTACTTTGCAGCTCGAGGCAGGTGCGACGCTGATTGCAGCGAGCCCAGCGCCAGGCTTTGGTGCTTACGATGCAGCCGAGCCGAACGAGTGGGACGCGTATCAAGACTATGGCCACAGTCATTGGCACAATAGCCTGATTTGGGGTGAAGACCTTGAGGATATCGCGATCATCGGCCCCGGACGAATTTATGGTAAAGGGCTCACACGATCCGGTCCCGGCCCACGCCGGCCCAAGACCGCGGGCGACATGCCTGCTTCGATGCGGGCGATTCGCGATCGGCAACAACTCAAAGTCGATGGGGAACCCGGTACAGATACGAGTTTCATGGACGGTCAGGGCAATAAGGCGATTGCGCTGAAAAATTGCCGACACGTAGAACTGCGGGAGTTTTCCGTTTTGTCGGGTGGGCATTTCGCATTGCTCGCGACGGGCGTAGATTTTCTAAACATCGACCAAATCGATATCGACACTAACCGCGACGGTTTTGACATCGACGCGTGTCGCGATGTGAAAATCACCCGTTGTCGGGTGAATTCTCCCAGTGACGACGCCATTGTTCTAAAAAGTTCTTTCGCATTGGGTTACGCTCGTGCCACGGAGCGCGTGAGTATCTCGGACTGTGCTGTCAGTGGCTTTGACCTCGGGACTATGCTCGATGGCACCCGTCAGCGTACGCAGCAAGTTGCGCCCGATCGGGACGGTGTGACCGGTCGCATTAAAATTGGTACGGAATCGAATGGAGGTTTCAAAAATATCACGATCCGAGATTGCGCCTTTGAACGCTGCCGTGGGCTGGCTTTAGAGACGGTCGACGGTGGCGTGATCGAGGATGTAGTCGTTAAAAATCTGACGATGAAAGAAGTGACGACGGCCCCCTTGTTCATTCGTTTGGGCAATCGCGGGCGAGGCCCGGATAATCCGTCGATCGGGGCTGTGCGTCGGGTAAGTATCAGCAACGTTCAGGTGCGTGATGCGGAGGCTCGGTTTGCCTCGCAGATCGTTGGGCTCGTCGGTCATCCGATTGAAGATGTGCGCCTGAGCGATATTACAATCGAGTATCGCGGCGGCGGTACCGCCGAGGATGCGAAGTTAGAGCCGGTCGAAAACGAACGCGGTTATCCGGAACCGAGCATGTTTGGGACGTTGCCCGTTTATGGTTTTTTTATCCGGCACGTAGTCGGGCTCACGGTTGAGCGGATGAAGGTTGGCTACGCGGCGCCTGAGGCGCGTCCGGCGGTGTGGATTGAGGATGCGGCGGGGGTGAGTTTGACGGAGTTCGATGCCCAGCAAACACCTGGAGTACCGCGTGTAGTTTTGCGCGAGGTGCGCGGCCTAACGTTGCAGAAATTTACCGGCGTGAAAGACGTGACCGCGATCTCAGCGCAACGCGAGGTGCGCTGAAATCGCGCGGGTCTTTAATGCGCTGCGAGGTGTTTCGCGAGAAAGGCCAAAGCTACGGGGCGCAGGTCGCGGGAGAGTGCCTTTTTGTTCCAGAACTCAAAATCAAACGTATGGCCGGCTCCCTCGACTAATATAAATTGGTGTTCGGCACCTATGCGGACAAGAGCTCCGGCCAAGGTCCAAGATTGGCCGATATCGACTGTGCCATCAATGAGGCCGTGGATGATGAGTACAGGTGGAGCATTTTTTGTTATGTGAGACACTGGCGAGGCGAGGGTAAAGACGGAGTCGTCCATGCTCGAAGCGCCGAAGACTTTGAGGTCGCCGCCGGGCTTGCGTTTGCCATTGGGTACACCCTTGGCGTCGGTTTCCAAGCGCGTGAGTAGGCTGGCCGGACCGTATAGATCGATGATGCAGCGCACTTGGCTCGAAACCCCAGGGTAGGGCGTGGCTTGGGCCGCGGGTTCAAACTCCGCTTGGTCCGCCGTGAGGCCCGTCATCAACGCGAGGTGGCCACCTGCTGAGCCGCCGGCCACGGCGATGCGCTTGGGATCGATTTGATAGTCGGCTGCATGCGAGCGCAGAAAGCGGACGGCGTTTTTGCAATCGTGCAGGTTGGTCGGCCACGCGCCGTCCCCGAGGCGATAGTCGATGCTGACTGCGACGTAGCCGGCGGCGGCCAACGTGCCGCAGATTTCAGCGGCGCGGGTTTCGTTTTTGGTGCCACCAGTCCAGCCGCCGCCATGAATCCACACGACGGCTGGGGCGAGGGTGCCGGCGGGGAGCGCGGCAGGTAGGTAGATATCAAGTTTCTCGGCCCGATCGGCAGTAAGAAAGGTGACGTCTTTTAAAATACGCGGGGTTGATTCAGCGGCGGGAACGGAGCTGATCAGTGACAGCGCGAGAGCAAACAAGGCAAAAGAAGCGATGCGGGGCATGGTGCATTTCAATACGGCTGGAGGGCTTGATTCAAGCGTCATGGTGTTCGGCTCGATGGGTGAGGTAGCAACGAGCCGAGCGTGCACAAAAAAGCCCCACGCCGGTGAGGGCGCGGGGCTGAGATTTTTGCCAAGATGCGGACTGAAGCCGCGTAGCGAATTACTTCTTCTTGGTGGCGGAGCGCTTTTCCTCGATCGCAGCTTGAGCGGCGGCGAGGCGGGCGACCGGCACGCGGTAAGGCGAGCAGGACACGTAGGTCAGACCGACCTTATGGCAGAACTTAACGGAATCGGGGTCGCCGCCGTGTTCGCCACAGATGCCTAGCTTAATGCCAGGACGGGTGGCATTGCCCTTTTCGCAGGCAATCTTCACGAGTTGGCCAACACCGGATTGGTCGATCGAGGCGAAGGGGTTCTTCTTCACGATTTCGTTTTCGGTGTAGGCGCCGAGGAAGGAGCCGGAGTCGTCGCGCGACATACCCAAGCAGGTCTGCGTGAGATCGTTGGTGCCGAAGCTGAAGAACTCTGCGGTCTGAGCGATTTCGTCTGCGGTGAGGGCGCCGCGCGGAATCTCGATCATGGTGCCGACGGAGTAGGCAATCTTCACCTTCTTTTCTTTCTGCACGAGGGCAGCGACTTCGTGGACGATGGCTACTTGGAGATCGAGCTCCTTCTTGAAACCGACGAGCGGGATCATGATCTCAGGCTTGGCTTTGAAGCCAGCCTTGGTCGCATCGGCGGCGGCCTCGAGGACGGCGCGGGCTTGCATGCGGGTGATCTCTGGGAACTTGATGCCGAGGCGGCAACCGCGGAAGCCGAGCATGGGGTTGAACTCATGCAACTCGTGGACGCGGTGCATGATCTTCTCGACCGGGATGCGGAGCTTACGGGCGAGATCCATTTGCTGTTCCTTGGAGTTGGGGAGGAACTCGTGGAGTGGAGGATCGAGGAAGCGGACGGTCGCGGGATAGCCTTTGAGGGCTTTGAAGATGCCGTAGAAGTCGTCGCGTTGGTACGGGAGGAGCTTGGCGAGGGCGGCTTCGCGATCCTTGAGGTTGTCGGCGAGGATCATCTCGCGCATGGCGTCGATGCGGTCGCCTTCGAAGAACATGTGCTCGGTGCGAACCAGGCCGATACCGACGGCGCCGAACGCCATGGCTTCAGCGGCTTGCTTCGGCGTGTCGGCGTTGGTGCGAACGCTCATCTTGGTGGACTGGGCGCACCATTTCATGAGCTGCACGTAGTTCTTATATTTTTCGGTCTTTTGAGCTTCTTTGTCGTCGCTGAGGAGACCGGAAATGATTTCGGAAGGAGCAGTCTTGATTTGGCCGGCGTAGACCAGACCGGAGGTGCCGTCGATCGACAGGAAGTCACCTTCTTTAAAGGTCTGGCCGTCGATGGTGGCGGTCTTTGCATCGTAATCGATGGTGACGCCAGCGGCGCCGCAGACGCAGACTTTGCCCATTTGACGAGCGACAAGCGCAGCGTGGGAGGACACACCACCGCGAGCGGTGAGGATACCTTCGGCTGCGATCATGCCGCGGAGATCTTCCGGGGAGGTCTCGACGCGAACGAGGAGAACTTTCTCGCCTTTATCAGCGGCCTGCACGGAGCGGTCGGCGTTGAAGTAGATCTTGCCGGTGGCAGCGCCGGGGCCGGCGGGAAGGCCGGTGGCAATAACCTTGGCTTTCTTAACTTCGGCCAGATCGAAGATGGGGGCGAGCAGTTGCTCGAGTTGATCGGCGGGGTTGCGCAGAACTGCGGTTTCCCAGTCGATTAGTTTTTCACGGACCATGTCGGCGGCGAATTTAAGGCCGGCGGCGGCAGTGCGTTTGCCGTTGCGGGTCTGCAGCATGAACAGCTTGCCTTCTTGGACGGTGAACTCGATGTCCTGGACGTCCTTGAAGTGTTTTTCGAGGGTGGCGCGGACTTTGAGCAGTTCCGCGTAGCTCTTGGGCATGACGTCCTTGAGCTTGATTACAGGCTCGGGAGTGCGGACGCCGGCGACCACGTCTTCGCCCTGAGCGTTGACGAGGAATTCGCCGTAGAATTCGTTGGTGCCATTGGCGGGATTGCGGGTGAACGCGACGCCCGAGCCGGAGGTTTCGCCGGTGTTGCCGAAGACCATGGCTTGAACGTTAACGGCGGTGCCCCATTCGGTTGGAATGTTATATTTGCGGCGGTAGACGCACGCGCGGTCATTCATCCACGATCCGAAGACGGCGCCAGCGGCGCCACGGAGTTGATCCCAAGCGCTGTTGGGGAAGGCTTTGCCGGTTCGTTCTTTGACGAGAGCCTTGAAGCGTTTGATAAGTTCTTGTTGGTCGGCGGCGGTAAGTTTGGAGTCCTCGATGTCGCCGTGGTAAACTTCGTGTTTGTAAGAGTGGATGGTGTGCTCGAATGGATCGTGATCTTCGCCTTCGCGTTTTTGCACGCCCATGACGACGTCGCCATACATTTGGATGAAGCGGCGGTAGCAATCGTAAGCAAAACGGGAGTTACCGGTAGCCTTTTCAAGAGCGAGAACAGTCTCGTCGTTTAGACCGAGATTGAGGATCGTGTCCATCATGCCAGGCATGGAATCGCGGGCGCCTGAGCGCACGGCCACAAGCAGGGGCATGCCAGTTTTAGCACCGAAGGTGGTGCCCATGATCTTCTCCATGTTGCGCACGCCGGCTTCCATCTCTGCTTGGAGGGTCGCTGGGTAGGTGCGCTTGTTGGCGTAGTAATAAGTGCAGACTTCAGTCGTGATCGTGAAGCCGGGAGGCACGGGCAAACCGATGCGGGTCATCTCGGCGAGGTTTGCGCCCTTGCCACCGAGGAGCGCTTTCATCGTGCCATTGCCGTCGGCTTTGGCAGCGCCCCAGGTGTAGACGTATTTAGGCGCCTTCTTGGAGGCGGATTTCTTCGCGGGAGCGGGCTTCTTTGCTTTGGATTTAGCGGCCATGTGGATGGGTTATACGGTTGAGAAAAACGGAGGGTTTGCGACGAGCGCAGAAGCTAAGACTGAAAACGTCCGCCCTGTGCGCTGTCAACGGTGCAGGCGCTGAGGAATTCATGGCTGTAGCTCTGCTTTAGGCACTGAAAATTCAGCGCCAAGCCAGCAGGATGGCCCCCGCTGTGATTAAACTGCCACCCAGAGCGGTTTTCCAGGTTAACGATTCCCCGAGAAACAACGCGGCTAGAATGAGTACGAAGACGACGCTAAGTTTGTCGATGGGAGCGACTTTACCGACCTCGCCGAGTTGGAGTGCGCGGAAGTAGCACAACCAAGAGCAACCGGTCGCTAGGCCGGAAAGAATAAGGAACAGCCATGTTTTGCTTGAGATACCAAGAATGGCGCTCGCGGGTTGTGTGGCTAAGGTTACGCCCCAAGCGAAAACGAGTACGACGCCGGTGCGTATCGCTGTGGCTAGATGTGAGTCGACATCTTTGACCCCTACTTTGGCTAATATGGCGGTGAGTCCGGCGAAAACCGCAGATAAGAGCGACCAAGTGAGCCAATTCATCGTAGAGTGATTAGTTAAAGTTAAAAAAACCCTGAGGCAATTTCGGGGTGAGACGAGAGGGCCGCAAGAAAAGGTCTGAAAAATATCTTGAACTCCGTGGGATGAGCCGAGAGCTTCCACATTCCCTAAATGGTAGGATACTCAAGTGGCCAACGAGGGGAGACTGTAAATCTCCTGGCTTACGCCTTCTCTGGTTCGAATCCAGATCCTACCACCACTTTCACCCCCGCAGGGGGTTTCAGCTGCACCGCACACGAGAAGGTCAGGGCCTTCTTGGAAGCCATGGCTTCCTTCGCGATTACATCTTTTCTAGCTTTTAGGTTTAACGCGCTGCGGTTTTGAGTGTGGTGAAACGTAGTCTCATTTCCGCCAAAGTGGTGGCGTAACTGGGATCAGCGACAAGGTTGTGTGTCTCGGAGGGATCCTTTTTCAGGTCGAAGAGCTCCTCGAAATTAAAATCGGGCCAAAAGAGGTATTTGGCGTCTTTGCGCACGAGGGCCTGTGAGGAAGGGATAAAATTGATGTTATTAATCGTGGCGTGTTCGTAGAAAAATTCCGTGCGCCAGGCCGGTGGTTGGGCGTTGAGATAAAGTGGGGCCAGGTCGCGCCCTTGCATACGGGGTGGAGCCGCGATGCCTGCCGCGGCGAGGAACGTGGGTGCGAGATCGACGTTGAGCGTGAACGCATCGTCGGTACGACCGCGGTGAGAGACGGGCAAACGCGGGTCACGCACGATAAGCGGCGTGCGGATACTTTCTTCATAAGGATACCATTTGTCGGCTAGCCCGTGTTCGGCGTGGAAGTAGCCGTTGTCGCCAGTAAAAATGATGAGGGTGTTTTCCAATGCGCCTTGGCGTCGAAGTTCTGCGAGCACGCGGCCGCAGGTAGTGTCGACCTCGGTGGCGAGTCGGTAATAATTTTTCATCATCGACTGATATTTTTCCGGCGTGTCGAAGCGCCAATGCCAGCGGCGGCGACCCTCATTTTCTTCGTTGGCGATAAAAGGTGGGAGGCGTTTGAAGAACGTGTCGCCGGCGGTCGGTGGTATGGGTATGACCGTGTCTTTGTAGAGTTCCATGCTGCCAGGTTGCGGCAGGTATTGAAGTGGATTTTGGTCCTCGGCATGTGTGGCGAAAAAAGCGAGGGTGAGGCAAAAGGGTTTGTTGACGGGCCGGATACGCAGAAACTCTAGGGCGTCATTTTCGTTTTTCTGGGTGACGTGAATCAGCGAGCCATCGGCTTGTTTCTGCCAATGCGTGGTTTGGTAGGAGCGGCCGAAATCAAATTTCTCCTTAGGGAATTTGCCGTTGTGCCATTTGCCGATGTGTCCGACGAAGTAGCCGTGTTCACGGAGCAGCCCAGGGTAAGTTTCGGCCCAAGGGGTGGTGAAAAGGTTGAAAGCAGGGTTGCCATGGCGCGACATCCATTGGCCCGTGAACAAAGTTGCTCGGCTCACCCCGCAGATGGAGGTAGTGACGCAATTGTGAGTGAAGCGCACACCCTCGGCCGCGAGTTGGTCGAGGTTGGGTGTTTTTACGACTGGGTGGCCGGCCGCACCGAGTGTATCATGGCGCCAATCGTCGGCGTAGAGAACCAAAATATTTAGTGGTTTAGTTGCGGTCCCCGCGAATATCAGCGGCGCTAAGAATAGACCGAGGCAAAGCGAAGCGACTGCGTATGGGAGATTTATTCGCACAGAAATCAGGGGTGGGGTTTTACGAGCATAAGTGATCACAAAAGCCCGCCCTCGGCGAAGCTGTAAAATTCTTTCCTTGTAGAATCGGCGCCTGCGCCCTGCTGACTTAGCAAAATTAAGTCATAAAAAAACCGCCCAAAAACAGGCGGTTTTTTAACAAGTGCTGGGTTGGACTACGTTTAGTAGTGCTTTACGTAGCCGTTACGACGGAGGCGTTCGAGCCAACGTTCTTGGCTGCTCTGCGCCATCTGGGTGACGAGCATGCGCTCAATCTGGTCGCGCACTTCGTCGATGGCTTGGTTTCCGGCGTATTTGCGTTCTTCGGCGAAGAGGATGAAGCAGCCTTCTGAAAGCATGAGCGGGGAGGTGACTTCGCCGGGTTTAAGCACGAAGAGCGGGTTCTTGAAATCATCCTTCAAGTCGGAGCGTTTGACCCAACCCCAATCTCCACCTTTGGCGCGGCGGGAGTCTTGGCTGTATTCTTTGGCGAGGTCTTCGAATTTGGCTCCGCCCTTAAATTTGGAGATGATCTCATCGGCCTTGGTTTTAAGTTCGGCGTCGGTGGCGTTATCAGCGCGGGAGAGTTGGATGAGTCGGAGGTGAACGCCGTCCTCTTGGTAGAAGCGGTCCTTGTTTTCGCGATAAAACGTCTCGATGCGTACGGGGCTGACAACGCTCTGGGATTTCCGCTGCTGCTGCTGCATGTAGTGGAAAATGATGTCCTCTTCGACTTCCTTGCGGTATTCGCGCAGTGTGGTGCCTTTGGCGCGGAGGTATGCGAGGAATTTTGAGCGATCGTTGTCGAATTGCTCGCTTAGGATATCGGCGATGCGATTATCAACGTAGCTGGCGGGAATGTTACGGGCTTCTTTGCCGTCTTTTTCTTTCCGGAATTCTTTAATGATGAGAACCTTGTCGATGAGGTCTTGGATGACGCTATCCTGGAGGGATTCGATTTTTTCGTTAAACTCCTTTTCGTTGCGGGCGTCGCGCTGGATTTGCGGGATCAAGGGTGAGATTTCGCGGCGGATGTCATCTACGGTGATAACTTTCTCCTCAGCGATGGCGGCGATGCCATTGGCAAAGCGCATGTTCAACCCATCGTTCTGGGCCAAGGCCGTGAGGGCGCTGGCACAGAGAAAACCTAAAATTGTGAGACTACGACGATGCGTCATGGGGTCGGCAGGTTGTTCAAAAATGTAATGACTTCTTTTAAACGTAGAAGCGGCTGCGGTGCGGTCAACCGTGGAAACCGGGTGCCGTGCATCACCCAATCATCACGCTGACCGCTGTGGCGCTGACACTTTAAGCGGTTGGACTCGGTTTCGACGGATAGAATGCCCTTTTGTTCCGCGCGGATGCGAATCTCTGTGACCAAAAGCAAGGCGCGAACTTCTTCACTGAATTTGCCGAAGCGATCGCGAAGGTCTGATTCGATCTGTTTTAGGGCAGGCAAAGTATCGGCAAGCGCGAGTCGGCGGTAAAAATCGATGCGCAGACGAGTCTCACTCACATAGCCAGAAGGAATTCGCGCCTGAATCCGCGCAACCGCTGGTCCTTCGTTGGCTGCATCTTCGGCATCCCGGATCGCTGTGTAACCGTCGCCATGGCGGCCGCGGCCGTTTGCCTCACGAGGGGTTCCTTCTCCGACGAAGACGAAATCGAGCTTTACGCTGGCGCGGATCGCGGCGGCGGTTTTTTCGCCTTTCAAACGGGCGACGGATTGGCGGAGCAATTGGCAGTAAAGTTCAAAGCCTACCCCGACAATGTGGCCGCTTTGTTCAGAACCAAGAAGGTTGCCCGCACCGCGCAGTTCGAGGTCGCGCATCGCGATGCGGAAACCCGCGCCAAGTTGATTATGCTGGCGCATCGCGGAGAGGCGCTGGCGGGCGATGTCGAGCAGCTTGGTGTGTCGATGCAACAGTAGGTACGCGTAGGCTTGGTGTTTGAAACGCCCGACGCGGCCACGGAGTTGATAAAGTTGCGACAGACCGAAACGATCCGCCCCTTCGATGATGATCGTGTTGCAGTTAGGAATATCGAGGCCGCTCTCGATGATTGTGGTGCAAATCAGCACATGGTACTTCATCGCCACAAAATCGGTCATGATGTGCTCGAGGTCGGTCGGGTCCATCTGGCCGTGACCTACGCCGATATTCAGATCGGGCATTAGCTCGCGCAGGCGCGCGGCTACGAGCTCGATCGTCATGATGCGATTGTGCAGGTAAAACACCTGGCCGCCCCGGCGAATTTCGTGCCGGATTGCATCAACGACGAGTTGTTCCTCGTAAGTTTTGACGATGGTCTGGATCGGGTGGCGGTTAGTCGGTGCAGTCTCGATGACGCTGAGATCGCGTGCACCGGTGAGAGCCATGTAAAGCGTGCGTGGGATCGGTGTGGCGCTCATTGAAAGCACATCGACCGTTGCGCGCATGCGCTTGAAGGCTTCTTTGTGTTTCACACCGAAGCGTTGCTCCTCGTCGATAACGACTAAACCGAGTTCGCGAAACTTTACATCGGCCTGCAATAGGCGGTGCGTACCGATCAGGATGTCTACTTGGCCGACGGCAGTGGCTTCGAGGATTTTTTTCTGCTCTGCCTTGGTGCGGAAACGGCTGACCATTTCGACGGCGATGGGATATCCGGCCATGCGTTCCCTAAATGTGTTGAGATGCTGTTGCGCGAGCACGGTCGTTGGCACCAGTAGTGCGACTTGGCGGCCGCCTTGGACGGCTTTAAACGCAGCGCGGATGGCTACCTCGGTCTTGCCGAAACCAACGTCGCCGCAGATGAGCCGATCCATCGGGCGCGTGCGCTCCATGTCGGCCTTGGTCTCGGTGATCGCGCGGAGTTGGTCGCGGGTTTCTGTGTACGGAAAGGAGCCTTCGAATTCTTTTTGCCACGTCGTGTCCGGCGGGCAGGCGAAACCAGGTTGAGCTTCGCGCTCGGCGTGGATGCGAAGTAATTCTGCGGCCAGATCGATCGTAGCACGCTCAGCGGCTTGTCGGGCTTTTTCCCAACGGCCCGAACCGATACGGCCGAGTTGAGGTTTGGTTTTGCTCAAGCCGACGTAGCGACTAATTAGGTGCGATTCCTGTAAGGGTACGTGCAACGTGACGTGCTCATCAAATTCGAGTGTGATAACTTCGCGCACGCCTTGAGCTGTATCGAGTTTGGAAAGACCGCGGTAAAGTGCGATGCCGTGTTGGAGGTGGACTACGAAATCGCCTTCGACGAGTTCAGAAAAATCTAGGAGTTGATCGATCTGCGCGCGTTGAGCTGTGGCGCGAGTAGGGCCGGAGGCGCGTCGAGCGCGTTGACGGCCGAAAATTTCAGTCTCAGTTACAACGATTAGTCCTCGGGCTTCGGGTGCCAGCGGCGAAGTAGCGAGCGGCGAGTGATGTGTGAGGCGAAAACCTTCGTTGAGCCCGCCGCGCAGGAAAAGCGGTTTGAGTTTTTTGAGCGAAGAATCGTCCTCGAGGATTTCGCGTATGCGTTGTTCTTCGCCTTCTTTGGAAGCAACGATGACCAGAGCGTAACCCTCTTTTTTCCAAGCGGCGATTTGATGGAGAAAACGTGTGCGGGCCTCCACCTCGACTTGTAGGCGCTCCTGCGCCACGAGAGAATCGTCAGGATAAGAGCGATGGTGAGAAAGGCTCTCGGTGTCCCAGGTGAGCTCGGTGGCAGTGTCGGGGAGTAACGAAGTGGCTTCGTCTAGATCACTAAGGCCGAAGTGCAAAAAACACCGCGCGGCGAGCGGGGTGAAGCCATCGAAGCCTTCGCGGGCAAAACCGCTGAAGGAAGCTTCCAGTGCGGTTGGCTCAATCAATGCGAGATTCGAGGACGGCGGGAGATAATCGGCTAGTCCAGTCTTGGCGGGATCGAGCTTAATGCGAGGTGAAGCGGAGAGCGTGATTCTTTCGATTTTCTCTCCGGAGCGCTGCGTGACGGGATCGAAGGAACGGATTTCTTCCAGCTCGTCGCCGAAAAAATCGAGGCGGTACGGCTGCGTAGCAGTGACAGGATAAACATCGATGATGCCCCCGCGGATGGCGTAGTGGCCGGGTGCTTCACATACGGCTTCGGAGTCGTAATCGAGCGCACGTAGTTGCTCGAGCAAGCCGGTAAATGAGAGCGCTTCGCCCCGTACTAGGGTGAGTTCGCGAGCCGCGAACGCTTCGAGCGCTGGCACGGACTGGAGTAGCGCGGCCGGCGTTGAGACTACAATAAGTCCGGCTTGGAGCGAGGCGAGAGCCGCGCCTGAAGGCGTGCGGAGCGCACGTAGTTTAGATAAAACAGTGAGGCGGTCGCTGGAGGCGGCGAACGCTTCACGCATATCGCGACTGTCGGGCTGTGACTCCGGGAAAATAAGGACTTGGAGTGCGCCGGCTTTAGGTGTCGCGGCATGGAAAAAGGCGACATCCTCTGCGAGTTGTTCGGCGATTTTGAGTTCGTCGGCGATGACGAGCCAGACGGTGCTCGGATGCGCACGGACGAGCGCGGCGAGCACGGCGCCGCGAGCGACCGGGCAAATACCGGTGAGCTTGTGGCGCGTAGAGTAAGATTCCGACATGGACGAAAAGTGAGAAACGAAAAAATGGGCAATCGCAAATCAACCGAGGAAGCCCCAACGGTTTTTTAGACGGGGAGTTTGCCGTCCAGCGCGATGAGTGCTGCGCGGGCGGCGGCTTCCTCGGCTGTTTTTTTAGAGCTACCGCTACCCTGACCGAGGGCTTGGTCGCGTAAATATACTTCTATAAAGTAGCGCCGCTCGTGGTCGCCACCTTCGGTGCGAATCACTTCGTAGCGCACGGCGTGGTTACCGTGTACGGGTTGCACAAGTTCTTGGAGGCGGCCCTTGGGATTGTGGAGATCTCCGACGACATTAAGGCGCGCGTCGATGTCGCCAATAAGGCCGAGCATTACGCTGCGTGTGGTAAGCCAGTCGCTATCAATAAACACTGCGCCAAATAGCGCTTCACAGGCGTCCGCCAGATTAGAGGCGCGCTCCCGGCCGCCGGTGGCTTCCTCACTAGAGCCCACGTTGAGGCATGCATCGAGTCCCAGATCGCGCGCGAGTTGCGCCAGGAATGTACCTTTAGCAAGAGCGGCGCGGCGACGGCTGAGTTCGCCTTCGCGGTCGTTGGGGTATCGTTGAAAAAGAGCCTCGGTGAGCACGAGCTGCAACACCGCGTCGCCGAGAAATTCTAGGCGCTGGTTGTTGGCAGAAACGTGCGGATTCTCCTGTAAAAATGACGGATGCGTGAGGGCGCGTTGCAGCAATGTGGGATCACTAAATGTGTAGCCAAGACGTAGCTGAAGTGAGGCGAGGGGCGAGCTCATGACTTCAGGAGCTCGCGCTGGCGTAGCGGCGTAGTCCTCGGTGAAAGACGAATACGGCGGTGCCAAACCAAGCGAAGGTCGCGGCGACCAAGGCGAGCACCCAGACGGGTTGAAAACCGTGGAGGAGAATTTGCGCCGGGGCGTTGCTCACGACGACGACCGGCAGCAGCCAAACAAATAGCACACTTGCGATGCCCTTAAATGCTTCGCGTGGTAGTCGGGAGAATTCCGCGAGCGTGAAGTAGCTGCCCTCGATGCCTTGTGCGCTCGTGATCCAGAATGCGAGGGAGATGGTCATCACGAGCATACTGTAATGGATGATCAAACCGCAAAGGATCATCACAGCATAAAGCAATAGATCGAGCGCGCTCGGATGAAGGTTGAGTCGGTGCGCTGCATATGCGACTACTCCCATAGCAACCAGAGAGTTGCAGAGACCGTCGAGGTCGAGTTTTCGCGTCGAAGCCATGAACAAAATGTTGCCCGGTTGGGCCAAAAAGAAATCGAAGGCTCCGCTCTTAATATTGCGGCCCATTTCAAAGAGACTACTCCAGAAAAAGCCCATCAAGAAACGTTGCACCAGCAGGGAGGTTCCGACGAGGAGCAACATCTCGTACTTGCTCCAACCGGCGATCGAATCGGTGTGTTCGTAAATGACTGAAATCAGCAGTAAGTTGACGCCCATCCAGAATAACTCGACCAGTGCCCAGAGAAAGAAATCGAACCGAAACATGAGGGTCCGCGTGATCGAATAGCGAGCGCTCGCGAGCCAGATTTGGAAATATTTAGTCATGGCGAGATCAGCCGCCGACGGCGGTGTGGCGACGCAGACCGCGTGTCCAGAGAAGTTGGTTCACGGCCAGCAATACGAGTACCCAGAGCAGTTGAATGCCGAAGCCTTGAATGGTGGCCGCGAACTCGATTCGTCCTGTGAGAATCGCCGTAGGGAAATACGTCTGATAATAAAACGGTAGAAATTTTGCGGCGTGAAAGATCCAAGCTGGTAACAAATCGAGTGGAAACATCTGTCCCCCCAACAGTGATTCAATCGCCATCGAGAGAATGACGAAGCCTTGGATTTCCAGAAACCAAAACGTCAACATGCCAAAACAGTATGCGATACTAAATTGAATGAGCGCTGAAAGCATCATCGCCGGTGTGAGCAATAGATAGCGCCAAGCCTCGGAGGGGAGCGTGAGGTAGTCTTTAAGTAAAGGGACGGCGACCAGTAATGGGATCAAAATCAATGCACCTGTCACTAAGCGCGCGGCCAGGAAAATGCTGAACCTATAGCTGAAATAATTGATCGGTTTTAGGATGAACTGGTTGATCAGCCCGCTGCGGATTTCCTCGCTGATCTGATAGTCTTCGTTGAAGGCGCCGACAAAAAACTGCATCACGAGCATCACCAAGAAATACGTGAGCGTCTGTCCAAAACTAAATCCGCCGATGCTCTCGTTATGACTGTAGGCCGCGCCCCAAAGAATGAATACGACGGCGAGGTGAAACAGCGAAAAGAAGCCCCGCACGGCGAAATTCATGCGGTAAACCAGATTGCTTTGCAGGCCGATCAGGAAGGATTGGCGGTATTTGGCGAAGGCGTGAAGCACGGGATGATTTGAGTCAGTACCGGCGACGGCGGATTTATCGACTATAAATCCCCGCCGGGCAGGCGAGAGCGGGCAGAGTTTTAGGACTTTAGGCTGAAACGCTCAATGACTTCGATGGCGAGGTTCTTATAAGCCGACGCCCCAGGGCTTGAGGGATCGTAAGCGAAGATCGTTTTACCGAAGCTCGGCGCTTCGCTGAGACGGATTGTGCGCGGGATCACGCTGGCGAAAACTTTGTCTGGTAGATGGTTTTTTACTTCATCGACGACTTGACGCGAGAGATTGGTGCGCAGGTCGAACATCGTCATGACGACACCGCCGAGTTGTAGGTCATCGTTGACGTGAGCGGCCTTGAGGCGGTCGACGTTGCGGAGGATTTGGCCGAGGCCTTCTAGCGCGAGGTACTCGCATTGAAGCGCGATCAACAAAAAGTCGGCGGCGGCGAGGCTATTCATCGAGAGCATTCCGAGTGCGGGCGGACAATCGATGATGATGGCGCGAAATTTTTCGCTAGCTCGGATCGGAGCCAGGACTGTTTTGAGTCGGAGCAAGTAGTTCTCGGTCGAGGCGAGTTCGATCTCGGCTGCGGCCAAGTCCTCTTCGCTGGGAATCAAAGAGAGGTACTCGTATGATGTTGGCGTGACCATGTCCAAGGCCTGTCCTTCACCGCGGAGGGGACCATAGAGACTACGGCCTTCCTGTTTCTCGACGCCAATGGCGCTTGTGGCATTGGCCTGAGGATCTAGGTCGATCAATAAGGTGCGGATTTTTTTCTCAGCGAGGGCGGCGGCAAGGTTGACGGCGGTAGTGGTCTTGCCGACGCCCCCCTTCTGGTTGGCGATAGTAAAAACGGTGGTAGGCATGCGTGTAGGGTTTTGTTTGCGGTGAAGTTGGGCCGGCCGCAAGCGCAGGGATACAGAGATTTAATTTCGAGCCTTGCGGGACGATAAATTTCTATGCAACGTTCACTTTGCTCTAAGTTTGGCGCGGTAGCCAAGTGGTAAGGCCGAGCTCTGCAAAAGCTCTATGCGCCGGTTCAATTCCGGCCCGCGCCTCCAAACTTTCCTAGGGATTCTCACACAAGTGAGCCTATTTTAGGCTAAATAGCGTTCCACAGAGCCCTCGGCTACATAGCGCGGGAAAATCAGATTAGGCTCTTTCTGCAAAAATCCTTTATTGGCCATCTGGAGCATTAATCGAGATAGGCGATGGGCGAAGGATTCTCCCTCGAAGCGGTAGTGTGAAATTACCTGTTCAAAATGCGGGTCGTAGTCACGGGCGATGAGTGAGATGCGACCTGGGGCCTTTATGCCGTGTCGCAGCAAATAACCCACGACAAAAAAAACGTGACGGGGCTTGGCGACGAGTAGGGCGGTGGGTGGATGGATTGAGGTAAATAATGCATCGAGCTTAGCGGTGAGATTACTCGCCGTGCCACTGTGACGCACGATAATGCCCTCAGTCCGAGCGATGTCGCACACATGGCCCAACCCCTGCAAAAACCCTTCCTCGCTAACAAGATCGCCCGCCGCGCTTGATTGCGGCGTGAGAAATGCGATTCTGCGATGGCCTTTGGCGCGAAGGAGTCCAGCGGCGTGGCGACACACAGAGCGGTAATCGACATCGAGTGAGGGTAATTTGACGGCCGGGTGGCAGGAGCCGAGTACCAGTGCTGGTACGGAGCCGGCGGCGAACCATTCCTGAAGCTCTTTTCCAAGTGAAAGGAGCACGCAACAAAGCACCCGATTCTGGCGCAAAAACGTCTCCAACTTTCGGCGCTGGGCGGCGGCGCTACCGGAGGGGCACACAAAATTCTCGCTCGTGAAACCCTGCTCGGCCAAATGCGCGCGCATTTCGCTGATGCCCTGATAGGCGGTGAGCGCCATTTGCGAAATCGGTTGATGGGATATGAGCAGCACTAATCGAGTTTGCGCCTGTGTCACAGGCGGTGCGACGTGGAGCAATCGATTCCGCCTTCCGTGATGGATTTCAATGAGGCCCTCTTGCGCGAGCTGTTGCAACGCGGTGCGTATCGTCGGTCGGCTGACTTTGAACATCTCGCAAAGACGTCGTTCACTGGGTAGGTATTCCTGCCAGACGTTTTCCTGCACGGCCTTCTGGATCGCCGCGGCCGCCTGAGCTGAAAGCGAGAGCCGGCGCGGGATGGTAAAGACTCCAGATTGGGTGCTCATAAAAGTTTACCAGTAGAACGTGGTGGTTTATCTGCGATAGTGAAATTTGTTTTTTTCTATGCATAAACCAGCCGGAGTTCCTATTTGGTCAGCAGTGCCCACGCCTTTGCGGGCCGATCTCACGGTGGACGTGTTGTCGCTCGAGCGAATGATTGCGGCCTCGATCGCCGAGGGCGTGGAAGGCCTTTTTGTTGCGGGGACCTGCGGCGAGGGGCCTTGGCTGCCAGATCGGGAGCGTCGCGTTTTGATGACTGCGGCCGTCAAAGCATCCGCGGGGCGATTGAAAATTGCCGCGCAAGTCTCCGATAATTCGGTCCCGCGCATCCTCGACAACGCGCAGATGGCGGCAGACTGCGGCGTGGATTTTGCGATCATCGCGCCTCCGGCTACGTTGTTGAACGCTACGCCCGAGCGGATCACGGCGCTGTTTGCCGAGGCGGCGCAGCGTTGTCCGTTGCCAGTGGGCATCTACGATCTGGGGAAACATCGCCCGATCATGATTCCCGAGGACCGGTTGAAAGAGCTGTATTTGTTGCCGCAAGTGAAGCTGGTGAAAGACAGCTCCGGGATGCCCGAGCGGCGGGCAATCGCGCTGGCGGCCCGTGTGGAAAAACCCTCGTTACGGCTATTTAACGGTGACGAATTTCGCTGCCTCGAGTACCTTCAGGCGGGCTATGATAGTATGTTGTTTGGCGGAGCCGTGGCGGTGGCTCCGCAACTAGGCCGCATCGGTGAACTTTTTCGTGCGGGTCGGTTGGAGGAGGCGCGGGCTCTCGAGGCCGTGATGAAGCGCACACTTTTTGACATCTACGGGGGTGAGAAAATCGCCTGCTGGCTGACAGGCTTGAAGCATTACATGGTGCGTCGAGGCTTATTCTCCACCTCCGCTAGTTTTCTCGGCTATCCGCTCACGGATGAATGCCGCGCCTCGATCGAGCGCATCGTCGCTACCTCGGCTTGAATAGGAAAGATTGCGGTAAGACCTGATCGGCTCATTAAAATTTCATCATGTTGACCTCACCCCTCCAAGAATCTGCGAAACCGCTGCGGGCGATCGTCACCGGTGGCGCTGCCAACATCGGGCGGGCCATTACCGAGGCTTTTCTCGCGCGCGGTGGACGTGTGGCGATCGGGCAGCGTAATCTCGCGGCGGCGGCCGCACTGGTCGCGCGCTATGGTGATCGCGTGATTCCTTTTCGCGTGGATGTCAGCGATCCGGCACAGTGTCGGCATTTTATCGATGAAGCGGCGTCAGCGTTGGGCGGGCTCGACGTATTAGTGAATAATTCTGCGGTAACTGGGCCAGCGGCGATCGCACGCCTCGCGGACATCACGCCCGAGCATTTTGAAAATGTGGTACGCGTTAATCTTGGTGGTGTCTTGTTTTGTTCTCAAGCTGCAGTGCCGCATTTAAAGGCCACGGGTGGCGGCGTCATTGTTCATATCTCTTCAATCAATGCTTTGCGGCCGCAAATGGGTGCAGTGGTGTATGCCGCTACCAAGGCAGGTCTAACCTCCTTGACGCAATCGATGGCCAAAGAACTTGCGAGTGATGGTATTCGCGTTGTCGCCATTGCTCCTGGTGATATTGCGCTCGATAACACGGCGGAAGTGGATGCGGCCATCGCGGCCAAGGGAGCGGGCAGTGACGTGGTTAACCAAACACCGCTTGGGCGGGGCCGAACCGCCGACATCGGCGAGACCGTGGCGTTTGTTTGTTCACCGGCGGCGCGATTTGTGACCGGCGTCACTTGGGTCGTAGACGGCGGCTTGCTCGCATGAGGCTTGGCTTAGATCGGAGCGAGCGTGCACAACGCGTCGCCCGCTCGGACCGAGCGCTGGATGCGCAACATTACAATTCGGCCTTTGCGTTCGGCCTGAATCGTGGCGCCGCCCAACTTGCCCAAATAGTGTACAAGGCCGATCGTGGTGCCGCGCTGGACGTGATCGCCAACTTTTACGCTCGGTACAAAAAGCCCGTCGTGCGGCGAGGGATGGTGAATTTGCAGATGCGCCTCATCGGCATCTCGGGTCGTGCGGAGAATTTGGTGACGCAACTTAGCTTTGCGTTTGGAGGGTACGCACCCAATTGCTGCGAGCAGGTGGAGAAGTCCGCTTTCGAGCGCGCGCAGATCGCGGGAGTCGACATTGCCGGTGCCGCGACACTCCACATAGATCGCGGGAATATTGCGGTTAAAAGCCGCACTCAGTGTGCGGCCCGGCAGAAAGGGGCCCGCCCAGCACCAAAACGCATCGAAGCACGCGGCCATCGTGCGTTGCGTTCGGTTTATATTCCGCTGGTGGCTGATGAATCCGGTCCAAGGCAGCAATTCATACGCGCGACCTGCGCTGTGCAAATCGACATAGTGGGTGGCTTGAGCGAGCACTTGGGTGTCGAAAAGATGCGCCAGACGCTGCGTGATACTTCCTCTAGCTTTTCCGGGAAACGCGCGGGCGAGATTCACTTCGTCTGCGGGCGCCGATCTGAGGCCGGCGTAATAAGCTGCTTCATTCAATACGGGGATCATGACCACCGAGCCGCAAAGCGATTGTGGGCGCCAGTGTTCGGCCCATTGGCGCAGAAGCGTGGGGCCTTCGTATTCGTCACCGTGGGTGGCGCCATTGATCACCAGCACGGGTCCGTCTCCGCCGCGCCATATGAATAGATCGAAGCCGACGCCCCGCGCGGAAATTCTACGCTGGTGAAAGCCGGTAGACAGGCGCTTAAATTCAATGGAAAATTTGGACGAGGATAGACCCATGGAAAAAACAAAGACGACTAAGGACAAAAAACTACGAGCGAAGTCTACTGTGGCGCAACCCCGCGTGACTGGCCAACGCAGAAAACCAGTTGTGCGCTGGATTACGGAAGGCACGCGTAAATTGCTCGTCTTAGAAAATTCGTTTTGTCGTATCTCCCTTTGGCCCGAGATGGGTGGCGCGATCGTAAGCTACGTCGATCTGGCTAGTGGCGTGGACATTATCTGGCGAAATTTTTACGGCCAACCGGCCCGGTTGAGTAGTCTCGATCAACCCATGCGTAATGGCAGTGATCTGTACGATGTTATGGATGGTAGTTGGTATGTCTCTTTGCCCAACGGTTTTTTTGCCGGCGATTATTTTGGTGCTCCTCTTGGTACTCATGGTGAATTGCGTAGTTTGCCCTGGGTGGTGACGGATATTGCCGCGACGCGCGAAGAGGTGCGTGTGACGATGCTCGGTCGTTCGGTTCGCACGCCGCTTGTTTACCACCGTGAACTCAAATTGCGCCGCGATAGCGCGCTCATGCACTGGCGGGAGACTTTGGAAAACCGTTGGGCCGAGTCCTTACCCGTCGCGTGGTTGCAACATCCGACTTGGGGTGGCCCGCTTTTGGACGGTGCGCAGCTAATTACGCCGGCGAGAAAAGTGAACGTCTTTAAGGCTGATGCGCCAGAAGGACTGCAATTGCGTTCAGGATATCGTGGTAAATGGCCATTTGTGCCAGAGCGGGTCGGAGGAAAATTGCGCGATTGCAGTATAGTGCCACCGGCGGGTAGCGGGCGCGATCATTCCGTGCAGTTGACCGATTTCGAAGCTGGGTGGGGTTGTGTCTGGAATCAGCGGCGTAAGCTCGGTTTTGCGCTCGAGTGGGACCTAAACACCTTTCCTTACGCGTGGTCGTGGAACTGCAGCGGTGGCGTGAAACAATATCCACTCTGGGGTGAAGGTCACATCATCACGCTGCAGCCTAGTACCTCACCAGTGGGACGATGGCCGGATTTATTGCGGGCTGGCGCGGTACTTACGGTGCCAGCGCGCGGCAAAGTTTCGACTACGATGACAACGGGCTTTGTCACTACGCCTCGTGGCTCTTGGTCTAAAGCGGAGGCTGCGTTATGAATCTCTGGAAACATGCCGCGAAGTGGGATGCGCCACCGAGCGAAGACGCGGTGACGCTAGGAGAAGGCGGGACTCCACTGGTACGTTCGCGTGTGATCGGACCGGCGCTCGGATTGAAAAATCTCTGGTTTAAAATTGAAGGATGTAATCCCACTGGCTCATACAAGGATCGTTTCGCAGCCTCAGCCGTGACCCATTTGAAGCGTGATGGTCGCGTCGCCTGTCTTGGAACTTCGAGCGGCAACACAGGCGCAGCCTTAGCGGCGTATTGTGCCCGCGCTGGGATTCGCTGTTTTCTCGCTATCGTGGAAGGCGCGCCCGAGGGGAAGCTACGGCAGATGCGCGCTTACGGTGCCCAGCTGATTCGCATTAAAAACTTCGGTTCATCACCGGCGGTCATTGATGAAGTGATGACAGGTCTGCGCGGTCTCGCGAGTGAACTGGGCGCCGGGTTTGAAGTGAGTGCATTTTGTTTTTCACCGCGAGGCATGGCTGGCGTAGAAACGATGGGATTGGAAGTCGCCGAGGCCATGGCCGGTGAACGCTTTAGCATTTTCAGTCCGGCTGGAGGCGGTGGACTTACGCTGGCAGTCGCACGTGGTGTTAAATCTTGGGGTGGAGCAGGGCGCGTGCATTGCGTGCAACCAGTAGGAAACGACACCATAGCTTCAAGGTTGCGCGCGGGGGAGAGTCGCGCCGTGGCCACGCCTTCGACTACAAGCATTAGCGGTTTACAGGTGGGGAGCGTATTGGATGGCGATGAAGTCATCGCGGCGTGTCGTGGCCTCGGCGGTACGGGTTATGTAGTGGCCGATGAAACCGTATGGTCCTGGCAAGCACGGCTTGCGCGTGAAGAGGGGATTTTTTCTGAGCCTGCAGGGGCGGTAGCGCTCGCAGGTCTCGAGCAAGCAGTGGCTCGAGGTGAGATCGCACTCGACGAACATGCAGTTTGTCTCGTCACCGGTAGCGGGTTTAAGGATGAGCGCTCATTGTTGCGGATGACCGGTGAGACGCCGACTCCGCTGGTTGAGCGCTTTGCGGATTTTGCGCACGCGGTGCGGGCCGGGCTCTAGTTTTAAGCGAGGCTGTCGTTAAGCGTCTGGGCGAAGGCGGGCAGCATTTTCATAACCGCACCGAAATCGCTGCCGTGGGCGATAAGTTGAGCCCCTTGATTTTTTAGCAAAGCGATGTCTTCGGCTGTGCCAGACGGGCGACCCCAAGCGATACCGTGTTTGGCTGCGGCTGCGGCGACGGTGGCTTGGGCTGCGATCATTTTTGGATTTTTCCAATCAAGTGGGCAACCAAGGCGCAAGGAGAGGTCGCCTGGGCCGATGAACAGTCCGTCGATTCCGGGCGTGCCTGCGATGGCGTCGATATTGGCGAGGGCTTCTGGAGTTTCAATTTGGACGATGAGAAACGTATCGGAGTTGGCGGCGGCGGGGTAGGTGAGTGTACCTTCGAGGTAGAAATTATTGTCGAGACCGGCTCCATCGAGACCGCGTTGACCGAGCGGTGGGAATTTCACAGCTTGAGCGAGAAATTTAGCCTCGGCCGCTGTATTGACGAGTGGGATCATCAGGCCGGTGGCGCCGTCTTCGAGCAGATGGTAGAGATCGGTGGCGTTGCGGCTACCGGTGCGAACGATACAGTCAATGTTGGCTAGGTGGTGCATCGCGATCATGCGTTGCAGCTCGTGCCGTTCCCAGGTGCTGTGTTCGCTGTCGAGCCAAATGGCATCAAAGCCGGCCTTGGCGGCGTGCGCGGGCATCATTGTGGTGGGATAATACATGCACGCGATGCGAGCGGCTAGACCTTGACGAATACGGGAGCGAATGAGGGAAGGGCGCATGAAATTTGAGATTGTTGAATAGGTGAAGTGGGGCTCTAGGACAATCGGGGAATTTTTGGCATGTGATATGACCAGTTGAGGAGCGTTGCCCGATAAGAAGATGAGCGTGAAAAATTGGCCTCGCGAAACGATCTCGCCGTTAAAGTAAAAAATTGCAGACGTATATGTCGCCCCATCCCCCTTCGCCCATGTTTCGTTTTCTCGCTCCTTGTGGTCTCGCGTTTGCGCCTTTGTTCGCCGTGGCGAGCGATTCAGCCTCTGCCGCGAATTTGACGTGGACGCAACAACCGACCTACCCGCTGACTCCAGGCATGGCGGGCATTATTGCCGGAGCTCATGCGGGGGTGATGATTGCTGCGGGCGGTGCGAACTTTCCGGACAAGATGCCGTGGGAAGGTGGGAAGAAGGTTTATTACGATGAGATTTTTGTTTTGGCACCGAGGGATAAAGCCTGGCGGATGGCAGGAAAATTGCCTGCGGGTCGCGCTTACTCCGCGGTGGTTTCGACGGCGGAGGGTGTGTGGGTGATTGGTGGGGAAAACTCTGAGCATATTTTTCAAGACACGTTGCTGCTGCGCTGGGATGGGAAAACCGTCGTGGTGGAAACAGGACCAAATTTGCCGGCCCCTCGGACGAGTGCGGTGGCGACAGGGCTTAATGGCAGCCTTTATGTGGCGGGCGGTTATGCCCCCGGTCCGGTGCGTTTGAGCAGCGGGGATTTTTGGCGACTCGATCTGGCTGAGTCCGACAGGAGCTGGAAGGCGCTGCCGACGTGGACTGGTCCTACCCGCGCGCAAGCCGTTATGGCGGGGCTTGAGGGCGCGGTTTATTTATTCAGCGGTTTGGAAATGACGGTCGATGCCGATGGAAAACCGAAGCCTAACTATTTGGGCGATGCGTATCGGTATCAAGATCAGCGCTGGGAGCGGTTGCCGGATATGCCCTGGACTGCGATCGCAGCACCAAGTCCGGCGCCGGTTACAGTAACGCCGGCGCGGGTGTATGTGTTGGGCGGGGTGGACAGTCGAATGGTGGGCAAGGTGCCGCGCGAGACGAGGGTGCCGGATCACATGATGTATTTCGATGTAGCATCTCAGGCTTGGAAAACAATGGAGGCGCGTTGGCCCGACCCGGTGGTGACCTCACCAGCGGTAGCTTTCGCGGGCCAGTGGTGGATCGTTTCCGGAGAAATCATGGCTGGAGTTCGCACAAATAACGTGTGGTCCTGGGAACCGGGGGTTAATCCGTGAGCTCCATCGAAGTCACGCCGCAGCGCGCTTGGTTAATTGTCGCGTTGCTTTGGTGTGTTGGGTTTTTAAATTATTTGGATCGGGTAATGATTACTACTATGCGCCAGTCGATCATGGATGCGATTCCCATGACTGATGCGCAATTTGGATTACTGACGACAGTCTTTCTTATTGTTTACGGCGTATTGAGTCCCTTTGCGGGTTATTTGGCTGATCGCTTCAATCGCAGTCATGTGATTTTGGTGAGTCTGATCGCCTGGTCGCTGATCACATGGTTGACGGCGCATGCGACGACTTACGGGCAGTTGCTCACGACGCGTGCGCTCATGGGAGTGAGTGAGGCGTGTTATATACCGGCAGCACTGGCGCTCATTGCGGATTATCACCGAACGAAAACGCGTTCGCTGGCCAATGGTGTGCATTTAAGTGGAGTGATGGTAGGTGCAGGTATGGGCGGCATCGGGGGCATGATCGCGGAGAGTCATGGTTGGGCGCAGGCCTTCGCTTGGTTTGGTCAACTCGGAGTCGTGGTGGCGATTGTTTCGGCCTTTTTTCTGCGCGATGTGCGGGTGATGGTCGCGCCCTCGACGACCAGCGCGGCCGATGAAGAAAAGGTTACTTTAGGGGAGGCTTTACGGAGTTTATTTAGCAGTCGGGCCTTTTTAATGGCACTAGGTCACTGGGGCCTGTTGGGGATGAGTGTGTGGGCGGTGGTCGGTTGGATGCCGACATATCTTAAAGAACATTTTTCGCTCGGGCAGGGGATTGCGGGACTTTCGGCGACGGGTTATTATCAGGGCGCGTCAATTGTCGGCGTCTTGTTTGGTGGTTATTGGGCCGATCGCTGGAGTAAGACCAAGTTGAACGCGCCTGTGATTGTGCCGTTAATTGGATTAATCGTAGCCGCGCCAGCAATCATGCTGTCCTCGAGTACTTCGTTTCTACCGCTGGCCATCGGAGGGTTGATGGTGTTCGGTCTGACAAAATCTTTCTCCGATGCTAATATGATGCCGATTCTTACGTTGATTTCGGATCGGCGGTATCGCGCAACGGGATATGGGATACTCAATCTGTGCTCATGTATTGTAGGAGGAATTACGATTTATGCCGGCGGGGCATTGCGTGACGCGAAGATCGACGTGAGCACGATCTTCCGCTTCGGCGCGGGTAGCCTCGTTGTTTGCGCGTTACTGCTTTATTTAATCTTTGGTCTAACCGCCCGAAAATCTTGAGGCGCGAGCGAGGGCTCGAAATCAACCGTAGGGGGTGCGATCGGTGGGTTTTAATTTTTCGGGCAATGCGTCGATGGAAGTGCTGACGAGCTCGAGTCGTTGTTTGGTGTATGCGCCGAGGGCGAGCACGTCAGCCCCGACGTTGAAGACTTGGTGGCCTTCTGCGACGAGTTCTTCAAAGGGTGCAAACAAACCTGAGGTCATCACAAATTTCCCGTGGCGGCGCGCGACAGCGGCGACGTGTTTACGTGCGGCGACGACTTCAGGCGCATTGATTTGTCCGGCCAGCCCGATGCGGTGGCTGAAATCTCCGGGGCCAAACATGATGCCGTTGTAACCGGGCACCGCGGCGATGGCTTCCACGTTGGCTAGGGCCTCAGGCGACTCGATTTGCAGGATGATGACGCGCTCTTCGTTGCTGTGGCGTAAGTAATCAGTGAGAGGAATGAGGCAGTAGCGTCCGTCCGTGTTGCCACCGTCGATCGCACGTTGGCCGATGGGATGGAAGCGGGTCCAGGCGACGATTTGGCGAGCTTCGTCGGCGGTGGTGACGTGCGGGACGATGATCCCTGTTGCATCGGCTTCAAACGGACGAACGTAATCGCTGTAGCTGCCTTTGGCTACACGCACCAGCGAGTCCATGTTGTGGATGCGGGCGGCTCGGATTTGGTGCTCGAGATTGGACCAATCGTTGGGCACGTGTTCCTGGCAGATCCAGACGGCGTCGCAGCCACTGAGCCCGGCGATTTCGATGACACGCGGGTCGTTTAGATTGACCTTAAAACTTGTCGGTAACTGGTTGCGGCGAAGTTGGGCTAGAATGCGGCTGGGGCGTAGTTTCATGTGCGAAAGGGGCGGGTTTGATTTAGAGTTAACCTAGTAAACCATTTGCGGAATGCAGCGCGGATCAACGTCGTTTAGCTGGCTAGTGTAAGTTACCAATACTTTGAAATCGCACTCGGTGGGAGTGCGATATCATTTACTGACAGTTCTCATGTGAGAACCCTTACCCCATGCGTACTGTTTTTTTGGCCTTATTGCTAGTGGTGTTTACCTCGTGTGTGGGGCGAGGAGAAATTACGCTGACTGCTAACGTCCACGCGCAACCGCAACTGCCCCAAGGTCCGTTCGTACGTACGGCCGAAGGCGTGATTATTGGTGTTGGTCAAAAGGCCGCATTGCTCTCGCGCGATGAGGGGCAGACTTGGCTTGAGCAGACTCTTTTCGATCAGACGAAATTTGAGGCGAGCGGTGAGCGGGCGTTGTTGAGGACCAAAGAGGGTGTGATCTTGTATGCGTTTTTAAATCGGAAGGAATTAAACTTTAAATGGGACGATAAAAAAGGCGGGCCTCAGGATGGTTGTCGTTTGCCGGTCTACGTGATGCGCAGTGCAGATGACGGTAAAACGTGGGCCGCACCCGTCTTGCTGCAGGAAGGTTGGTGCGGCGCAGTGCGACAGATGATCCAGTTGAAATCCGGCCGCATCGTCCTCGTTAGCCAACAAGCAGCAGCGAATCCTGGCCGCCATGTAACGTGGATCTATGTCTCTGATAATCTCGGGCAAACGTGGCAGAAATCCGATCCAATAGACTTCGGCGGACATGGTAATTACGGATCCCCCGTCGTGGGCTTAAGTGGCGCTACTCATGGAGGCGGGATCGAAGGCACCGTCCTTGAAAAAGAAAATGGTGATCTAAAACTTCTCCTGCGCGTGCCGCATGGTTATTTCCATGAACTCACTTCACGTGGTGGACTCAAATGGGGCCCAGGTACACCTTCGATCCTCGAGGCCAGTGACTCACCGGGGATGATGGTGCGACTCGCTAGTGGCCGCGTCGCTCTGGTATGGAATCAATATCGTGAACCAAGTACGCGCCAAGGCCGTCGCGAGGAACTGTCCATCGCGTTTTCCGTCAACGATGGTCTGACGTGGACCGTACCGCACGTGATAGCGCGTAATCCCGCGCCAGCCGGTGCCCGCGAATCGGCCCACTGGCTGGCGTATCCATATATTTTCGAGCCTGCACCGGGACAGTTATGGATTACGACGATGCAAGGCAGCTTGCGTGTGGCGCTCGCCGAAACTGATTTTATCGCGCCCTCGATCTCGCCCGCTTCCGCACTGCTTGCCGAACGCTCTGTACGCATCATCGCGCTCGGTGATTCAATCACCAAGGGAGCGCGGCCCAACGTTGCCCCGACACAGATTTTCACCGCACTGCTACAAACTGGGCTTCGCGCCCACGGCCTGCGGGCCGAGGTACACAACGTCGGCATCGGTGGTGAGCGCACCGACCAGGCGCTCGAACGATTAACCCGCGACGTAATTTCACAGAGGCCCGATATCGTGACGGTGATGTACGGGACCAATGATAGTTGGGTGGATGCGGGCAAGAAAGAGTCTCGCCTTACAATTGAGCAATTCACTGATAACCTTCGGCTCTTAGTCACACGTTTGGCTGCCGCTAATATTCGTGTGGTGCTCATGACGGAGCCACGGTTCGGTGATAAAAATCCCCGTAATGGGCTTGGTGAAGACCCTAATGTGCGACTAGCGCCATTTATGCAACGCTGCCGCCAAGTCGCTCTTGAGGTGAAAGTATCGCTCGTTGATCATTTCGAGGCATGGACGCGGGCTGAGACTCGCGGTTTACATGTGCAGGATTGGACCACCGACGGTTGCCACCCCAATCCCGTTGGTCACGCCGAGTTGGCCCCGAGGGTCATCGCCGTAGTTGAACCCCTCGTTCGCGAAATCCTAAATTCATACTCTTCATGAAGCACTCTCTTCTGCTGTGGGCTTGGTCTCTGATGTTTATGAGTTGCTCTGCTTTGGGTGCGACTGCTTTTCCCGCAATTATCAACGCGCCCGTGGTCATGGAGTTGGCGCCCGGGCCGGGCAATCCTCGCAATAGTGAGGGCTCATTCATCGAGCTCAAAGACGGTAAAATTCTTTTTGTTTATAGCCGTTTCATCGGCGAGTCATTCTCCGATGCCGCAAAGGCGCGACTAGCAGCGCGCACTTCGGCTGACGGTGGTGATACATGGTCGAGTGATACGTGGATCGTTACACCCGAGGAAAACGATGTGATGAATGTCATGAGCGTCTCGCTCGTTCGATTGGGCAATGGCGATATCGGGCTGTTTTATCTACTGCGGCGGAGTTGGCACGACATGAGGATGTGGTGTCGGCGTTCGATGGATGAAGGGCTGACATGGAGTTCGCCCGTGAGATGCATGTCGGCGGAGGGATATTATGTGGTGAACAATGACCGCGTCGCTCGCCTCGCTTCGGGACGGCTGGTGATTCCGGCTGCCTTACATCGTAGTCTAGCGGATCGCAATGAATCCTCGGCCGTCGATTGGCGTGGCTTGGCGGAGTTTTTTCTTTCTGACGACGACGGGCGCACGTGGCGTAAAGCCAAAGGTTATGGTTCACTGCCGGTCGCCCACACCCGAAGTGGATTGCAGGAGCCAGGGGTGATTGAATTACCCGGTGGGGTGCTTTGGGCTTGGGCGCGCACTGATCTCGGGCGGCAATATGAAATGTTTTCCCACGACGGCGGCGAGACATGGAGTGTTCCCGCTCCTTCTCGTTTCACATCACCTAATTCACCGCTCTCGATGAAACGTCTACCCGGCAGTGAACGTATATTAGCGCTGTGGAATCCAGGCCCGGCTTATGAGACCCGCGCACTCAAGCCGATCGGCGGTGACCGCACTCCCTTGGTATTCGCCCTCGGTACCACGCCCGTTGGGACGTGGTCCAAAGCGAGCCTCCTGGATGGGCTAGGGGACGTCGACGAGGGGTATTGTTACGCTGCGATCCATTTTACGAGTGATGCCGTACTTCTGGCTTATTGCGCCGGAGGTGAGCAGGATAAAAACCGTTTGGCTAAACTGCGCATGAGGAAGCTCCCACTGGCTTTGTTTCGCTAATGTAACGCAGGGATAAGCGCCCTGTGGTAAGGAGGTATTACCTGTCTAATCGACTCGGATGCCGTGTCACCTAGGGATGTATTTTCGGGGTCCAAAACACTCCGCCGCGAGGCGGTCTTTTTCTGATCCTTCTTATCCTTGTTTTATGAAAATTATCTCTGCTGGTCTTCTTTTCCGTGTGTTGGTTTCGCGTTCATGTTTTAGTGGGATGCGTGCGTTTGTGTTGGTCTCGCTCTTGGCTTTTATCTCGGTTCAAGCCCAATCCTCTGCCGGTATCATTGAGGGTACCGTGCTCGGCGTGAGTAATGGCGCCTATCTCAACAACGCCCGTGTCACCGTCGATGGCTCGCGATTGGAGACGTTCACGGATGCCAACGGCACCTTTCGACTCGCCAACGTCCCGGCGGGTGCTGCCTTGGTTCGCGTCAGTTATACCGGCTTAGAGACTCAGACGGCCAAGGTCACCGTCGCACCTGCGGCCACGGCTCGCCAAGATTTCGAATTGAGCCTTCCGCTTAATCAGACGACCCAAGATAACAAGAGCGTCGTAAAACTTGAAAATTTCGTTGTCGAAACTACTGCGCTGACGGCCGCGGCTGCCGCGATCAACGAGCAAAAGTTCTCCCCTAATATCAAAAACATCGTCGTGCTCGAAGAAATCGGCGACCTCGGCGACGGCAACGTTGGTGAGTATCTCAAATACACTCCTGGTGTTTCCATCGTCTCAGGCCCTCAGACGGCCGCGAGCATGTCTATCCGGGGCCTTCCCTCAAGTGGTGTGGTGTTCATGGTCGATGGCGCAGAAGTTTCTTCGCCATCGGCGGATCGTTCGTTCGATCTTGCAGCTAGTTCCTCGGGTAGCGTTGACCGCGTGGAAATCACCAAGGTCCCTACGCCTGATCGCCCGGCCAACGCCGTCGGCGGTACAGTGAATATCATTGGCAAAAGCGGATTCAGCAGCCCACGGCGCAGCCTCAAGATCAACACCTACGGCGCCTATAATTCCAACAACCGTCTTAGCCCTCCCGGCCTGAGCGACAAGGTAGGCAGCGACAGCCACTCTAATGCACGCTCCATCCAGCCCGGCATCGACATCAGTTACGCTCAACCCGTTAACAAGTCCTTCGCATTCACGCTTAATCTTAGCGAGCTCACGCGCGTCTACGACATGGATTACGATTCGCCCACTTGGGATATGATTAAGGGTATCCAGACGACCAATCTCGAGCAAAACGTTCTCCAGACTACTGAGCGTCAACTCGCCGCCGCCTCCATCGATTGGAAGCTCAACCGCGAAAACTCTTTCCGCCTCAACGTCGAACACGTCCAGATTAACACACCTACTCGTCAAAATGTTTTCACAACGGTGTGGGGTGCCGGAGCCACTGGTAACGCCGACTACACGCAAGGTGCTTCTGCGGGTAACGACATTATTCGACAGACTATGACCTATGGAGATCGCACGCGCGGCACATCTTCCGCTGTTTTGCACTACGTCCACGACGGCAAACTCTACAAGATAGACGCCAATGCCAATTTCTCCCGTAGTTGGGATAAGCGCGACGACATTAACCACGGCTTCTTTCGTACGATTGGTAATTTCCAAGTCGGTTCGCTCATCGTGCGTGCCGACGGTCTCAGTGGCATCTACGACCGACGCGCTCCTAAGCTAACCGCTACCACGCGCACCGGTGCCGCCTTCGATCCGTATGATAATGCGCAGCTTGCACCGCTTAATCCGACGAGCCAGCCCAACGAAATCACCTCCGACATGAAGAGCGCAGCGGCCAACATCTCTCGCGAACTTAACCTAGTTGTTCCAATGACTCTTAAGGTCGGCTTCTCCGTTAACAAGCAGCGCAAAGACAATACCTCCGCGCTCACCACCTGGACATTTGCCCCGCCTGCGACAGCCAGCCGTCTCGTCAAAGACTACGACCTCACGAACGACTCCCTGTCTGCACAGTCATTCTTCAACGACACGCTCAAGGTCAAGTGGGTCAGCCCCTCTAAGTATTTTAATCTCTTCAAAGCTCATCCCGACTGGTTCACGACCAGCGAGACCGCCACCTATCAATCTGGTGTGACTAATTCCAAGTACTTTGAGGAAACCATCTCCGCCGCCTACATCCGCGACGACATCAAGCTGCTCGACAACAAGCTCTGGCTCGTGGGCGGTGTACGCTTCGAGCGCACCGACGACTTCGGCCAAGGCCCGCTCGACGACTTGCGCGCCACGTTCAAACAAGACGCATCAGGTAATCTTCTTAAAGATGCTGCCGGCAAAAATATTCCGGTCACTACCGATGCGCTCGCCACCGCCAAGCTCCGTTACACCGAGCGGGGCGCCGAGGCCAAGCGTAACTACTCTGGCTACTATCCTAGCGTAAATGCCACTTACTATTTCAACGAGTCCCTGGTCGCTCGTGCTGCGTTCGCACAGACGATCGGACGGCCTAATCTCACTTCGATTATTCCTGGCATTTCCGTGACGGATCCTGCCGTCGCTAATCCGACCGCAACCATCGTTAATAGCGGCCTGAAACCTTGGACCGCTGATAATTATGATCTCTCTGTGGAGACCTACAGTCTTAAAGGCGCGACAGTAGCGCTTAGTCTGTTCCGCAAAGACATCTCGGGCTTCTTCTCCTCGACCCAAATTCCTGCCACCTCCGCATTGTTGCAGAGCTACGGTCTCGGCGATGAATATCTAAACTACACGATCATCACGCAGGCCAATGGCGGTGATGCTTCTATTGAGGGCTACGAAGCTAGCTGGCGTCAGTCGCTTTACTTCCTGCCCTCCTGGGCCAAGGGGTTTTCCACCTATGTCAATGCCACTATCGCTCATGTGAGCGGCAACGATGCCGCAGCCTTCACGCCTTTCGCACATAAGAATATAAACTGGGGTGCCAGCTATGCTCGCCGTGGTTTTACCTTCCGTTGGAACGTCGCCTATGCTTACAAAGTCACCGGTGCGTTGGTTGCCGCCAGCGCTACGATTCCTGCTGGCACTGCCTCTTACGTTGCGCCGCAGATCACGCAGGATTGGTCCTTCCAATATAAATTTTCCAAGCGCTTCTCCTTTTATGGTAGTGCGCGTAACTGGAACGGAGCCAACAAACGCACCGAACGCGCCGGCCCCGGCACACCCGCTTGGACGCGTCCGCAATCCTATCAAAATTTCGGCACGCTCGTGACCCTCGGTGTGCGCACTGAGTTCTGATTGCCCGTGGGCGCCCGGCGGCTTCTGTAATCGTTGGTAAATCCCGTGCGCCCTTTCATCGTTTTATTTTTTACCACCGCCTTGGGCTTGAGTGCTCCGGCAGTGGCGCCTGCAGGCTCTGCAACGCGACAGGTAAGCGAGATCCTTGCGCCGGTGATCCTCCGTGAGGCTCTCACCAACGAGTCCTGCTTGGTCGCCCGTGCTGATGGTACGTTGGAAAACTACGCCATCACCAAGCCCGCCAGCGATACCGTCTCCGTGCTGCGCTCGACGGATGGTGGCCTCACTTGGTCCGAGCCGGTGATCGCGTTTCCTTTGCCCGGCCGCGCCTATTACGCGCTGCAAGTCTTGCTCGCGGCCGATGGCACGCTCCACGCCGTCGTTCATATCGCGGGCGAGGGTGTCGGCGGTTATCGCGGGCGGCTTTATGAGGTCTATCATTTTTCGCGGCGCGCGGGCGCGGCGACGTGGTCCGAAGGTCGTAAGGTTGTGCCGGGTTATGTCGGGTCCATCCGTGGCTTTATCCAAATCCAGCGCAGCGGTCGTTTACTCCTCGCCGTTGGCCGCGCTCATCCCACTCGGGCTACACCGCCTCAATCCGGCCCCGACTTCGGCTGGAACGATACCCATGTCTATTTTTCCGATGATCAGGGCGCGATGTGGCAAGCCTCACCCGATGTGCTTTCGTTCGAGTTGAAAGTACGCAACACTACGCGCTACGGCGCGATTGAGCCGGTCTTATTGGAGCTGCGCGACGGTCGCGTATGGATGCTAGTGCGGGATCGCCAAGGGCATTTGCTCCAGTCTTTTTCCGCCGATGGCGCGCGTTGGTCGCCGTTGAGCGCGACGGATTTTATCTCGTCCGATTCGCCCGCCGCCTTGTTGCGGCTACGCGATGGTCGCATCGTGATTGGGTTCAACTCCTGCCAAAACGGTACCGATCCGCGCAGCTACGCGATGGGTGGACGCGAGGTCTTGCACGCGGCTATCAGTGCCGACGATGGCCAGACGTGGCGCGGCTTCCGCGAAGTCTTCCGCGAGGCACCCGGACCCCTGCGGGGTGATCGCGGCACCGCCTATGCGTCGCTCGTCGAAAACTCCGCGGGTAAAATCATCGTCGTGAGTGGGCAAGGGGAGGGACGTCGCTCACTCTTCGCCATGGATCCGCGTTGGCTCGAAGCCACGTCGGCCCGCGATGAACTCAGTGCCAGTCCCTTGGCTTGGACGAATTACGGTGGCTCGGGCCTGCACGTGATCACGCATGATGATGGCACCCTTGCCTTGGCCTTACCTTTTAATAAGACTGCGCCTCAGGGTGCGCTCTGGAATTTCCCCATGACGGCGTCCGGAGAACTTCGGGTGCGTCTGCAAGTCCCCACGGCCGCTGCGGATCTACGTCTCAGTTTCACCGATCACTTCAACCGCATCGACGACACGCAGGCGGCCACGCACGCGGTCTTCAGTCTCATGGCCTCAGCCATCGGGTTGCTCAACGATGATCGTCCGCATGACGTCGTGTTGCGTTGGTCCGAGGTTGGCAGGGCGGGCTTGCGGCACGGCGTGCTACACGTCGAGTGCGCGGGCCGCAGCTTCGGTCCGATTGCCGCGCAACGTCCCGCGCGCTTTGGGGTGAATTATTTTCGCGTGGAAATCAGCGGCGCCTCCGGTGACGGTCAGGTCTTGCTTTCTGAAACCTCCTTCCAAGCTCGTTGATATATGATCCGCGGTCTTTTTCTCTGGTTAGTTGCCCTCGCGGTTGTGACTGCGGCCCCGCGCGCGCGACCCGATTTCGGCCTGATCTTCAACGATGATGCCGATCTCGCCTTCGTGGTGCCCGATCGCGCCCGCTCCGAAGCCTTACTCCGCGCCAATCTCGCTGCGCTCGCCGATACGCCGGTCAAGACGCTCGTGTACTGCATCGGCATGGGCGGCGATGTACTCTACTACAACACGACCGTCGCCAGTCGCGTGGGTTGGCGCCATTCTGCCGATGAAAAGCCTGGTTCCTTAATGGCGAAACGAATGGAGAACGCGCGTGTGTGTCTCTCCCAGGGCGCCGATGCCGTGCGCACCGCTGGAGAGGCGGCGCGGGTGTTAGGGCTTCGATTTATCCCAAGTCTGCGCATGAACGACGCGCATTTCATGACGGATCCTGACGGTCACGCCATGACGAGTGAATTTTGGCTCAAACATCGCGCTAGGTACACGATCAAGGACTCTCCTTTGTCCTTCCAGCCCGCCTACGCCAATCTGCTCGATTACTCGCACGCCGCTGTGCGTCAGTTGCGGCTTGATACCGTTTTCGAGGTGCTCGCGCGCAACCACGACCTCGTCGATGGCTTCGAACTCGATTTCAACCGCTTTCAAGTTTTCTTCCCTAGAGGTCAGGCTGGTGCAGGTGCGCCTCTAATGACAGAACTTGTGCGTTGTGTGCGTGCGCGCCTCGATGAACTGGCCGCTGCCGAAAAACGACCGATGGCGCTTTTCGTTCGCATTCCGCCTTCATTGACAGATTGCACGACTGCGGGTCTTGAGGTTGAGCGTTGGATGCGTGAGGGCTTGGTGGATCTGGTTTCTCCGGCGCAGTTGATGAGCCTAGCCGGGGACATGCCGATCGCCAATCTCGTCGCGCTCGGTCATGACACAGGCGTGCGCGTCCAGCCTTCGCTCTATCCGCGCACTAGTACGCGTGTGCCGTTTCCTATTCCCGGCCCCACGCGCTACAGCGGTGCGGTAGTTGGCCGAGAGGCGACATTGCCCGAGATTCGCGGAGCGGCGGCGCAGTACCGTGCTCTGGGGGTCGATGGCTTTTACCTGTTCAACTTCTACAACGCCTTTGGTTCTGCTCGGCCGCATGATGATCGTCTGTATCATGTTTTTCGTGACCTCGCTCGCCCGGAGAACCTACGTGGCCAATCCAGCATCTACGCCGCCTCCAAGAGTTATTATTTTGATGGCCCCGGCTCCTACGCCTACGCCAAAGCGCTCCCGGCCCAACTCCGCTCGGGCGTTCCGTCGCAGCTCGCGCTCCTCATCCCCGAGGATCCGGCGACCGTGGCTTTCTCGCTCCAAGCTACGGAAGCTCGTCTCGGCTTTCGCGGCGTACCGGAAACCACCGCTGTGGTCGTCCAACTCAACGGCCAAACGCTCTTCGATGGTCCGCTCGCCTCGGGGTCATTGGTCATCACGCGCTCACTCGTGAAAACCGCCCCGAAACCACTCGATCAAGCCGAGTCTTACCTGCATCTCCCGTTATCCGTCGCGACCGGTCTGCGTCGCGGGTCCAACAACTGGACGATTACCATCTCAGGTGCGCCCGCCGCCGCGCAGCTGACGGATCTCGAGGTGCGTTTCGATTACGCGTCTGAGCTCGAACCCATCTGGAACCGCACCGCACGTTAATCGTCTGCTCATCCCTTTTCTCACTATGCCCTACACCTTCGCTCAATCTCAGGCGCTCTTCACCCGCGCCCAACGCAGCATCGCCGCCGGCGTAAACAGCGGTATCCGCAAGATGGAAGCCCCCGTGCCGCTCTACTTCGCGCGCGGTAGCGGTCCTCACCTCTGGGACGTCGATGGCAATCACTACCTCGATTTCCAACTCGGCCAGGGCGCGTTGCTCTACGGTCACGCCCCCGCAGGTATGGCCGAGGCCATCGGTGCCCAAGCGAAGTTGGGTACGCATTGGGCCGCGCAATGCGAACTCGAGATCGAGGTTGCCGAACGTATCCAAAAGATGATCCCGTCCGCCGAGCTCGTGCGGTTCAACAACTCCGCCACCGAGGTCGTCCTCGCGGCTTTCCGTCT
>CANGCX010000013.1 GCA_947452315.1 Opitutia bacterium
CCTTCCACGCCAAAACCGGATTCATCGATCGTGTGTTCGGACCATTCACGGCGATCCACGTAATAATCTTGGGGTACCAGCTCGTACTCCTTCATCAAACGCGCGGTTGAAGCGGCGAGTAGTTCCGTAGCGCGCAGGTATTCGACGTTGCCTGTGGCTTGGTATAAGGGAATCCACGACCAACCGGACAAAAATAGCGCATCGGAGACCGCGGCGCACTGCTCGTAGCCAAAAGGCAGATCAATCGCTCGGCGCCAACGTGATAGTGGGACGCCGTAGGCAGGATGTTTGGGATCAAGAATCCGCAGTGCTAGTCCGCTGCGCCCGATCTCGTCAGCCCGATTCGTTAAAAAACGCGGTGAAAATTGCCGAGCAATCACGGGTATTTTTTCAGCCTCAAGCAAAGCTGAGACCGCCGGACCTGCACCCCATATCCAGTGCGAAGAACGATACGTCTGAGCATCGAGATCATAAAAGAGATGCAGGCCACCGGCGGTGGGACTCGCGGGATTGCGATTTTGCGCACGCAGAAGGTAATTCACCGAATCCATCAAGGAGCGCTCGAGATTAGGCGTCGTTAAAGCAATGGCGGGCGCACCGCCGACCTGTGCGGAGACAAAAGGCTTCGGCTCGATACGAAGCAATTCGACTTCCTGCCCCGTGGCAGTATCCAGCATCGTGACGGTACCTGCCCACGTTTCAGCGAGCGAGGCCACAGAATATTTCAAGGCGCCGTTAATGACCGGTACGCGCGCCGACAAATAAAAATCCTTCAGCGTCACAGCCGGCTCGCAGTAGACGCTGTTTTCCCAAGACTCAAGGATCTCAGCGGCCACAGGCATTTCAATTTTTCCGGTTTCTACCTGTCCGTGAAAATGATGATTCACCGCGACCACCCGCGGCGCAGTTTGCCAACGCAACACGCCGTTCATGCCGGCGTTGAGGCCGAGATCTACGACGGGGTACCAGATCTCTTTATCGGGTTTTGGCGAAGGCAGCACGGTCTCCGGAGCAGGATGATTCGGCGCGATGTCGGTGATCTTGCTTATGGTGCGGTTGCGCGCGCTGCGGAAGCGCAGTTCAACGGATTTTTTATCAAGTGGGACCGTAAGCCTGATCTCGAGCGGCGCATATTTTCCGGTGTTTTTTCCTGCTTCACGACCGAGTTCCACCGCCGCGGTTTCCGGCTTGGCGGACGAACTCGCAAAGGCGCGCGCGCGAATGAGCGCTTCGAGGAAGTAGTAATCGGCGTAATTGATCGGGCCGTCGATTTCGCTGTTTTTCGGGAAATTGCCGGTGGCGTGTTTGAGGATGAAGCCGCCGTTGGTGCCGGGTTTAGCCAGATACGTCGGTGAGGCCAGGCTGCGCAATTGCTCCTCGGCAAAGGCAGCGTAACGTGTCGCCGCGGCCGGATCACGCGTGAGGCCGGAGAGTTCAAAGAGCGCCGAACTCATGATCGCCGCCGCCGAGGAATCACGTGGCGCGTTGGGCTGACCAGGCGCGTCAAAATCCCAATAAGGGATTTTATCCGCCGGCAGGCGCGGATGATTCATGATGAAGCGAGCGACTTTTTCCGCGGTTTCCAAGTAGCGGACTTCACGTGTTTCCCTAAACATCATCGTGTAACCGTAAAGACTCCATGCTTGGCCACGCGCCCAAGCGGAACTATCCGCCGTGCCTTGATGCGTGATGCGGCGCAGCACGCGGCCTGTGGCGGCATCATAATCCACGACGTGGAAGGTGCTGCTATCGGGTCGGAAATGATTCGCCAGCGTAGTGTCCGCGTGCGCGATCGCGATATCCCGGAGCCGGGATTCGCCGCCGTTGCGCGCGGCCCAAGTCAGCAATTCGAGATTCATCAAATTATCGATGATAACCGCAAAAGTGTATTCCTCAGGACTGCGGTCCCACGATTTGATCGAACCGACCACAGGCGAGAAGCGCGTGGCCAAGGACTGCGCGCCTTTGAGCAACACAGGGCGATAGGCCGCATCGCCGGTAAGCCGGAGACCGTTGCCGTAACTGCTATTTAGGATAAAACCGACGTCATGCGTACGGGTGTTGAGCTGCTCCGTCTCAAGCAAGCGCGTGAAGCGTTCCGCCGCCGTACGCCAGTTTGGCATTTTGGTGCCTTCGTAAAGATACCAGAGCGCACCGGGGAAAAATCCGACCGTCCAATCGCGCTCGCGCACGGTGACGAGTTTTCCTTTCTCCATGGTTCGCGGCATGCGCTCCTGCGTCGGTAGGTGGCCAATCATCCACTCGTATTGTTCCGCTGAGGTGTGCAATGCCTGGTCGATCACCGAGTGCAGCTCCGGTTGAGAAGCGGCTACGTCAGCCGAAGCGAGGGCGGGAACCAATAAAACGGCAAACCAGAGCGATATGCGGGCGAGCGAGGACATGATGATACAGGGATTCACAAACAGGTCTTAAAGGGGCGGGGGTTAGCTTAGCAAAAAATTAGACTGCGACTGCAAAGCGCGAAGTTCAACCCGCCTGCAGCTTACATCATTAACTCCATCGAGCACTCGTGTCGAAGCCCTGCGATGAAATTTCCTGCACGCTTTGTGTGTTTTGGGAAAATTTTGGTCTGCACTGGTTCGCGACGGCCTTTGCGCTTGCGGCTAGCCCGCGTCGGATACCAATCCACCTCAGTCCCAAAATATTCATGCCCCCTACCCTCGCTTCTTTAGGCATTCGCTCCCTGCATATCTCAACCGCGGCAGTACCCGTCGAACACACCGCCGCCCGCGAACTTGCCCTGCTAACCGGCGCCAAAATCTCCCTCGTCGCTCGCCCCGACTCCGGCGTTAACGTCGCCCTCGCTTCTCGCCACTGGGTAAAAAAATTGCCCACCGCCAGCCGCGACCAACGCGGTTGGATGTGGCTCCGGATCGCCGGCGGCGGCGGTGAAATCATCGCAGATGAACCCGCGCTGCTATTCGCCGCCGTGCGCTTGCTCGTCAACGGCCTCAGCGATACCACACGCGAGCAACTCGAGCGCGGTCTCTTCATTGCGGCCAGCTTCGGTTGGCACCGACCGCACTGGGATGGTTGCAACACCCAATACTGGCGCTCCGCCCGCGGCTTCGATCCTGAGCAATACGCCGCCACGCTCGCCGAGAGCGGTTTCACCCATTGTGAAGTCAACGGGCTCCAAGCGCATATGCCTTACGAGGACCTCGTCACCGACGAATACTATTCGCAATTTTATACCTACGCACCGGGATTCAATCACTTCCTCTCCACTCCGCTCACGCGTGGGCTCTGGCCCGAGATGTACCTTGAGGCCAATCTCAACCAACTAAAAAAACTCGCCGACATCGGCCGCAGCTACGGCCTGCGCCCCGGAGTATGCATGTTTGAACCGCGTTCGATGCCGGAGCGTCTTTTTCAAAAATACCCCACGCTGCGTGGCGCACGTATCGATCATCCATTCCGCTCGCGACTACCGCGTTATACGCTCGCCCAAGACCATCCGATTTCTGTCGAGCATTACAGCGCTGCCATTGGCCAACTCGTCAGCGCCGTGCCTGATCTCAGTTATATGTCGGTTTGGACGAATGACAGCGGCGCGGGCTTCGAGCACACCGCCTCGCTCTATGTCGGTCGCAACGGCGGGCCTTACATGATTCGTGAATGGCGCAATCACGATAAAGTCGCTGCCGCCGCCGGCGCGAGCATCGCGCGTTTCCTCAAAAATCTCCAAAGCGCAGCCGCGGCTGTGAATCCCGAGTTTGACGTTCTTCTCCGCATCGAGCCGTTCAAAGTTGAACATGAGCACATCAAAGCCGCACTCGGCGGACATGTGGGATGGGAAGCACCGTCACTCATGGTCAAGGGTTACCACGTGCCCTACAACCACCCGCGTTATCCCGAGCAAGCGGGCGTAGGTGGTTCGATTTTTCAATCCACGATGGACACCGGTGAAGCTGAAGCGCTGAAGCAAACGCGTGCCCAAGGCGTCGAGCCCGTACTTTATTATTCGCCCGGCCCGGTCATGAACCAAGAACCACTTCTGGGCATCCCGTTCCCACGCGCGCTCCACCAAAAATTACTCGCGGTCCGGGATAGTGGGATCACGCGCATCAGCGCCTTTGGTGGACTCGCCAACACTACTGCTACGCCGTACTGGCCCAATCCAGAAGCGATCCGGGCCGCGCAATTTTTTCCCAAAACGCCTATCGAAGATATTCTACTCGCTTACGCGCAACGCCACGTTGGGGCGGATCACGCATCTGCGCTCGTCGCGGCATGGGACGCGTTTGAGGAGGCTGTATCATGGCAGCCGACGGTACCTCTCTTTACCGCGTTCGGCTTCTGTTGGCAGCGCACGTGGGACCGCCCAATAGTACCGGACATCGCCGCCATTCCGGCCACCGAGCGCGCTTATTACGAGAAGCACGGCTGCTTCCAATTCAACAACCCAAGCCTCTTCGACCTCGGCAAAGACGTGCTCTTCGACCTCATCAGCCGTGAGCACGGCACCAACAGCGCGCGTTACTTCGATCGCAACGTCTTCCCGCGCCTAGAGAAACTCATCGCTCGACTAGCCCAACTCATCGCCGACTCCGATAAAACGCCCGATGCGCAGGCTGTGTTCATCGATCTACACGACCGCGCACGCGCGTATCGTTATTGGTGTGGCTCGCTACGCAGCGTCTGTGCGTGGTGCAGTGATGTCTACGGTTACATCGCAGCGACCAAGGCCACCGAGCGCATGCGTCACGAGAAATCACTCCAAGCCACCATCGATCTCGAGCTGGTCAATACCGCTGCGCTGCATGAGTTACTCACGACCGCAAAGACCGAGGTCACCGCCGTCTCCGCAGTCGGCAACAACACGTTCTTCTACGGCGAAGATCTGCCAGAATTATTGCTCAAGAAAATCCGGCTCATGAAAAAATACCGGAACCGCAAACCTAACATCCCCGCCGACACGATGTGGCTCCCCGCCCCCGGCACGACGTGGCCGAAGTTTAAATAAGCGCACCCCGGCGCGGTGCTTTTACCCGCCACGGACCTTGCGTCGAAATTCCGACGGCGTGAGGCCCACGACTTGTTTAAAAGCCTTTGAAAAGTGAAACACGTCGCAGAACTCCAATTGCTCCGCCAATTCCTTGAAACCTTCGCTGCCTTGATAGAGTGCCGCGCAGGCGCGCTCAATGCGCTGGCGTTTCTGATGTTGGCCTGGTGACACGCCGGTGCGCGCGGCGAATTGTTTTCGGAAATTATCGTAACTTAGCCCGACCGTCCGCGCCACGTTTTGGGGCGTCAGCCAGCCGTTGTCGCCGGGATTACCTAGTAATTGCAACGCCTGCTCCAGCCACGCCTCACGGTGACCGCGAGCATCGGCGTTGGCCGCCAGGATGTCGCCGAGTAGATGAAGAAACCGTCCCATCGCCCGTAACGACGCGCCCGCGCCGTGCCGCGATTCTGCGCCCACGACTTCCTCAAAACGACGCCGCCAATAATCCACTGGTTCCAAATGCAAGACCGGTCGCTCGGGCGTGAGCAAACCGCGCTCCCGCCAAAAATCAAATTCAGGACCATTAAACACAAAGTAGATCTGATCCCACCCACGCCCGCGCTTCGGCCCGTAAGCGTGTGCCAGTTCGGGCAGGATCAACACCAGATCACCCGACACCAAATCGCGCTTCACCCCGTTGGCGTCACAATAATAACCCTCCAAATCCACCATGTAGATGAGCGAATAACTCCCGAGCACCCGCATCGCTCGTGGATCAAGCCCACGGGCATCCTTGAGCGAACCCGCCAACTGGAGTTCGCCCAGCGGCGTACGCACCGCGCTCGTCAGCCAAGGTTGGGTCCGAAATGGGGTCGGCATGATTGCACCAAAATCTACATGCCAAATCCCATTACAACCATTTTTTCGGCTTCGTTTTCAGTGTATTCTTAGGCAGGTTGCATCTCTGCCACCACTCCCCTTAATTTTGCCACATTGCACATGAGCACCGCCACCCTGCCCCAAATCTGGTCCTACGGTCATCAACTTGAGATGAGCGACGATAAGTTCGGTCTCCTCCGGGATTCCTCCGACGCCGCAACTGATTTCGTCGAGCTACGCCGCCGCTTCGACACCGATGGTTACCTATATATGAGGGGCTACCTCGATCGCGACCAGGTTCTCGACGCTCGCGCCAGCCTCACCGACGGCCTGGCGGAAGCCGGCGTCCTCGACGAAAATTTCCCGCGCATCGATGGCATCTGCAAACCCGGCTCAGGCTATGTCTTCAAGCCCGAGCTCACCAACAACAACCCGCGCATCCAGAATCTGCTCTACTCGGGCCGCCTCCCCGATTTCTACCGCCAATTTTACGGCGAAGACATCCGCCACTACGACTTCACTTGGCTCCGGGCCATCGGTCCCGGTAAAGGCACCAACCCTCATTGCGACCTCCCTTACATGGGTCGCGGCACGCACAAGCACATGACGTGCTGGCTTCCCTACGGTGACATCTCATACGAACTCGGTGGGCTCATGGTCCTCGAAGGTTCGCACAAGCGCATGGATCTACTCGAGAATTACGTTTACCGCGACGTCGATACCTTCTGCGAAAACAAACCCAAAGACGCCGAGGCCGCCAAAGCGGGCAAATGGTCTTTCACGGGGACGCTCTCGCACAACCCGCCCGCCGTAGTAAATAAATTCGGCGGCCGCTGGCTTACCACTGAGTTCGAAGCGGGCGACTTCATCACCTTCGGCATGTTTCTCGTGCACGCCTCGCTCGACAACCGCACCGAAAACCGCCTCCGCATCTCCAGCGACGCCCGCTTTCAACGCGCCAGTGAGCCCATCGACGAGCGTTGGGTCGGCGTGAATCCCCCCGGCCACAGCCTCGCTGGGAAACGCGGGCGCATCTGCTGAAAATCTCTCAACGTCGCCCACCTTAACCCAGCAGATGAGCGCCGAAGCCGCCACCCCAACCCCAGCCGCCCGCCCCGCCTCCGGCCGCATGGCAGCCGTCAACGAGATGGCGCGCCTGCTCCGCGTGTTGTTTGAGGTCGAGCGCGAGTTCCTGTGCACCGTTACAACGCTAATTTACCGCGTCGGCGATCCGGAGCTAAAATATCTGCTTTGCCAACACGCTTGGGAATCGGCCGGACACGCCCGTTTCTTGCGCGAACGCGGCCGTGAACTCACGTCGTTTGGCTCCACCGAGACGGTCCGCGATAGCATTAAAAAAATATTCACTGAGGCAGTCGGCACCAACTCCCAAGATGCGCTCGTGCTCAGCGCCGGCTTCTACAAAGTACTGAAGCCCGCTTTGTTGTCTGCTTATAGGCACTACCTCAAAGTCACTGATCCACTCGCCGATTGGCCGTCGAAAAAACTCGTCGAAGAATTCATCGCCGACGAAGAACGCCATACTCGAGAGATCACGCCCTACCTCGATGGCACCGATGCTCGCGAATGGTCGCTTCATCTCACCCAAGCACTCGATGACCTCGGTGGCTGGCTTGGCCAAGATACCCGCCTGCCCCTGGCCGCCAGCTACGTCTGGCAACATACCACAACTCCTTACAAGCATCCGGCTACATGCAACCGCGGCAAGTACCCGACGTGCTCGAGCGTGTTTAGTTACGACGCCAACGAGACTCCAATCGTACGCCCTTGGCTCGTCGATCCCAAGACCGATGCCCGCGTCATCCGCCTCATGGTTTATGTGTGGCTCATGATGGAAATGGACGCCGTAGACTACCTCGCGACTGTCTTTATCGACACGCCGCTAGCACCTTTTGATCTCCACCACGACATGGCGCGCCATCTTTGGGATGAATCGCGTCACAGCCAATTCGGTTTCCGCCAATTGCCTAAGCTCGGCGTGGATCTTATGACCGTCGAGCACTCGCTGGACCTCTACAACATTCTCGTTCAAATGCCGCCCCACGAGCGCTACGCGATGATGACGATGGAATTTGAAGCCGGCAGTTTCCCTGCGAAAGCGCACGTCATGGATCGCGTGCGCGAGCTCAACGACTTCGAAGCCGACACGCTCCTCGCCTTCGACCGCAACGACGAACAAAATCACGTCCGCTACGGCCACCGCTGGCTTCCCGAGATAATGGCGCTTTGCGGCGAGACCCGGCCGGTCGATGAGTTCGTTAAAGCCACGCAGGAAAAATTCAAAGCTGTCGCCGCCATCCACGGCAACCGCACCCCACATTCCCTGCCACCTGAGCGTCGACTGACGGGTGAGAAAATCCTTCGCCTAGCCGTCGTGGCCTAAGCCTGAAGGCAAGGGCAGATACCCGTCTGACCAGGAGCGCCATGATTTGGCGCCGGATAACAGAATGATTGAGCCTAGATGATCCTTTATTGCTCCGAAATTTCATCATTAAGCACTCTTAACGACTGAAATTTCCTATTAAAATACCCTATGTGAGCTAATTGCCCCAGTGTGAAACTTTTTGAATAATCCCGTAATCACGCCTTGCCCGGGAAGCCCCTGCCCGCTCTTTTAAAACGAATGTCCCGTTCAACTGCGCGTTCCCTCACCGCCATCGGCGTCCAATCATGAGCAAAGTTTATCGCGCCATTCTCGTGGGCACCGGTGGCATTGCTGACGCCCACGTCCGAGCTGCCGAAGCTACCAAAGGCCGGGTCGTGATCACAGCCGCGGTCGATATCGACGCCACGCGCGTAAGGACCTTCAGCGACAAGTATAAAATTGCCGGTGCACACACTGATTACGCGACTGCCCTTGCCGCAGAGAAACCCGATCTCGTTTTCATCGCCGCGCCACCATCACTCCACGCCTCGATGAGTATCGCCGCCATGGAGGCTGGCGCTTGGGTTCTCTGTGAAAAACCATTTTGCGCCTCACTCGCTGAGCTAGATCTAATCGAAGCTGCCGAGCAGCGCACCGGAAAATTTGCCTCCTGCGTTTTCCAGATGCGTTTCGCCTCGTCGACTGCACACCTGCGCAAACTAGCCGATCTAGGCCTGCTCGGCCGCCCGCTAGTGGCGGTCTGTAACACCGTCTGGTTCCGCGACGCCGCTTATTATGCGGTGCCCTGGCGCGGTAAATGGGCCACTGAACTCGGCGGACCCACCATGGGCCTCGGCATCCACGCGATGGATCATCTCCTGCACCTGCTCGGCGACTGGGCTGAGATCCGCGCAATGGCCGCTACCCTGGACCGCGCAATCGAAGTCGAAGACGTGTCGATGGCGCTCATCCAATTTACCAACGGCGCCCAAGCCTCAGTAGTAAACAGCGCCCTCAGCCCGCGCCAAGAGACCTATATCCGCCTCGACTACCAACGTGCTACCGTCGAGCTCACGCACCTTTATAGTTACAACCGCGACAACTGGCGCTTCACGCCAGCAGCACCCGCCCCCGAGAGCGACGCGCTCACGCAAGCTTGGCAAAATTTCCCCTCCGACGTCGGCTCTACCCACGCCGCACAGCTAGAAACACTCGTGAGCGACATGGATGCCAACCGCCGACCACTCCTGAGCGGACCCGAAGCGCGACGCACGCTCGAGCTGTTGACTTCTTTGTACAAGAGCGCGTTCACCGGCCAGCCCGTAAAACGCGGCAGTATAGTAGCAGGCGATCCGTATTACAGCTCACTCCACGGCGACGGCACTCCCCGACGCGCGGCGAAATAATTAACTGTTTTTGACGCTACCAGCTTGGAAAGCGCCAACTGTCGCGCACCACGTGACTGGCTAATGACCCTTTCAAGGGAAACAAAATCCCTTGGCGTCGCGCGTAGCTTGGTCAGTTTTAGTTCAGCATGTCCCATGAGCCGCTCAATTCACCCAGCCTACTCGGCTACCTCTGGCGCGCCCGTCGTGCGCTAGCACCGGGCGTGGGGCTGGCATTGTTGCGAAGCCTCGCGATCGCGCCGTGCCCACTGATTTTTGCGCGCATCATCGATCAATCGGTGCCGGCCAGCGACACGCGCAGCGTGCTACTTTACACCGCACTATTCACCTGCTTGCTCGGGATGCATTATGTGTTCTCGATCCTAGGCGCCAATGAGCTGGCTAAAGTCATGGCACGCCTGATGGTCGAATTACGCAGTCGTATTTTCTTTCGTCTACAGTTTCTGAGTTTCAGCTATCTTGATCGTCAGAAAACAGGCCGCCTGCTTTCGAAGTACGCATTCGATACACAGAAAATCGAATCATTACTATATTCGGTGCTGAATCAATTCCTGCCCGTTATTTTGTACAGCACAGGGGTATTTCTCGTGCTGGCGTTTCTAAATTGGCGGCTTACGGCGATTCTTGTGCTGGCGTTGCCCGTTTGGGCGTTCGCGAAGTGGCGCTTTTTTGCCAAGCTTCAGATCACCAACCACGAAGCACGCCTCGCTCAGGAAAAACTCACCGGTACTGCCAGCGAATTCATTTCAGCGCTGCGCCTCGTGCGCAGTTTTGGTGAAGAAAAACAGGCTGAGCAACTGCTAGACCGCAGCAGCGGCGACTTCGCACGTAGTCGCGTCGATCAATCGTGGGTAAGCGCTGTTTTTGGCACATTCACCTATGTGAGCACGCAAGCCATCGCCGCGCTCGTGGTCGCCGGTGGTGCCATCCTCGCAATCCAAGGCCAGATGACGGTCGGCACGCTCGTGGCCTTTATCGCGGGCCTACCGGTAATTTTGGCGCCTGTGCAGATGGTGATAGGTTTGAGCGAACCATGGTTCGCCGGACGGGAAAGCTACGCCAGCATCAAAGAACTCATCGATTCGCCCTATGTTGAAGAATGGCACGGTGCGCGCCGCGAAAAACGACTCTCCGGTGACATTGTTTTTGATCGCGTCACGTTCACGTATCCTGAAACGGAAAAACGCGTGATCGAATCCTTTTCCCTGACGATCCGCCCCGGAGAAAATATTGCCCTCGTCGGTCCGTCCGGCTCCGGCAAGAGCACATTGGCCAATCTACTCCTCGGCCTTTACGCGCCGACCGCAGGCCAAATACTGATCGACGGCGTACCACAAAGTGAATGGGACATGCGCTGGATCCGCCGTCAGATGGCCGTTGTCATGCAGGAAAGCATTTTGCTTTCCGGCACCGTTGATGAAAACATTCGATTCGCCCATGCCGGTGCTACCGACGAAGAAGTCCGCGCCGCCGCCCGACTGGCCAACGCCGAAGAGTTTATTTTGAAAATGCCACAAGGCTACCAAACCCCCATCGGAGAGCGCGGCGTCACGCTTTCCGGCGGCCAGCGCCAGCGCCTCGCAATTGCGCGCGCCATCTTGCGCAACCCTCCCGTGCTCATTCTCGACGAAGCCACCTCCGCCCTCGATTACGAAAGTGAGCGCCTGATCCAACAAGCCCTCGATCGCCTAGCCCAAGGCCGCACTGTAATCACGATCGCACACCGCCTCAGCACCATCAAAAATGCCGATCGCATCGTCGTCCTACGCGACGGCGCTGTGCTCGAAGAAGGCGATTACAACACCTTGCTTGCCCGCGGCGGCGCCTTTGCCGAACTCATCACCGCGCAAACGATCGGCGCTGATTTCATCAAGGCTGAAACGCCGTCCCTCCTTCCCCCTCCCACCGCCCTTCCTCCCACTTACCCCTCATGAAAACCCTACGCCCATTCCGCTTATTCGCGTTTGTGTTGCTCGCATTGAGCGTCGTCCGAGCTGACGACTTCCCCGGCCTCAAAGTCATCATGACCGCCGATGACTATGCCCGTGCCGGTCTTGACCGCCTCACATCCGACCAAATTGGCGTGATCGATGCCGCTCTCATCCGACACTTCAGGGCCAACGTCAGCGTCGCCGCCGAGCGCAAAGCCGCAGAACAAGTCGTAGCCGCCACCACCGCTGCCGTGGCCACCGAACGTAAACGCAGCGGCCTAGAACGCTTTGGGCTGCCCTCGTTTAACGGCGACTGGAAAAATGAGCCCATTCTCAAAGCTCGGGCCACAGGCTGGGTCGGCGGCAATAGCTTCGCTCTGGACAATGGACAAATTTGGGAGGGCGTGGAACCCATTACCGTCGAGCTCGTAGGCCGCGAAGTAGAAATCCAACCGCGCCCCGCCGGCGCCTTCGCTCTCAGTGTCGATGGCAAGAACACCACCTTGCGCGTGCGCCGAGTGAAATAATACGCCCCACGCATCACGCCGCACGTACCGAGCGCCCCAACCCCGGCCCTGTCCCCGTGCTCACCCTAGCCAACGCCGAACTTTCGGTCGAACTGCTCGATCCAGCAGATCCAGCCGATCGCCTGCACCAAGGTATTCGTTTTTGCTGGGGCGGCTATATTTGGCAGGTCCAAGATTCCCGCGGCGGCTCACTCCTTGCCGGTCCCGAGTGGCCCCGCCCGAATCCTAAAGCTTTCAACGGCCAAGGCCTGCCGGAGTCGTTTCGCTACGCCGAATTTGGCACCCAACGTAACCTCATGCTCCGCGACGGCCACGGCTGGATCATAGGCATCGGACGTGTCGGCCCCGGCCCCGATGGCAAACCCATCGTGACTGACCCCTGCTCGTGGCGCATAACGCCCGCGGCCACCGCCCTAGAATTTCAAACCGAGCAATTCGGCGACGGCTACGGCGCCCAACTCACCCGGCGCGTCGCCCTAGAAGGCCGCACACTCGTTTCCACTACGAGCCTCACTAACATCGGGGCACGCACCCTACCATTACATTGGTTTGCTCATCCTTTTTTCGCTCTCAGCGATCGCCTCCTCACCTGCGAGCTACCCGCCGGTTATAGCTTTTCCGAAAATCCCGGCTACGCACTAGACACCCACAACCGAATTTCGTTCAAACGCCGCTTCGAAAACGAATTCGATGGCCACTTCGAACCCCTCCGTATCGCCCCAGGCCAACCCCTCCGCGTCCACCTATCGCATCCTCACCTGAGTGGCCTGACGTTCTCGGCCGATTTCACGCCCGATTTTTGCCCGATCTGGGGCAATAGCAATACTTGGAGCATCGAGCCCTACCTTGTCACCGAACTCGCGCCCAGCGCCACCCGAGCTTGGACGCTTCGCTACAGCTTTGGCTCCGTACGCACCTGAACCTAACGACGCGCCTAAGCCATACACGTCCCAAGGGCATTCTCCTACTCCGGCCCCACCGAATTATCTAAGCCGTGTATATCTGGCAAAAAAAGATCGACGGCCAAAAGATCTGGTTTCGTCCGCAGGCAATACTCCAAACCTTCATTACCCGAATCAAACGCAACACTTACGACGACCCCGCGCACGCGGGCCATATTACTCCGCTTGAGCGTGGCATGATAAAGCAAACACGGCGATACTTCACTCCGTAATTGCACGTTTCTCGTTTTCAGCCCGGCGGAAAGAAATTAGGGTAAGTCATCCATGCCTAACTGTGGAATCATTATGAGCTCGGTTCGGCCACGAGGTTAAGGCACACCACGCTCTGTACCACATGCCCGCCTCCGCCGCCATTCCCTCCCGCCCAGCACTCATCGGCGCCTTCGCCACAATTTATCTCGTCTGGGGCAGCACTTACTTGGGCATGCACATCGCCGTCGAGACGATGCCGCCTTTTCTGATGGCCGCCGCGCGATTCCTCATCGCAGGTGCGTTACTTTTTACGTTTTTAAAACTCCGCGGTGCGCCCAAGCCCAGCCTGCGCCAGTGGCGCGTCAACACCCTCATCGGCGCCTTTCTTCTACTCGGCGGCAACGGCGCCGTGGTGTGGGCGTCGCAATATCTACCCTCGGGCATCATCGCATTGCTGATCGGTATCGGTCCGCTGTTTATAGTGCTGACTGAGTGGGCGTGGCCCGGCGGCTTGCGCCCAACAGTCCGTACTTTTGGCGCTATGATCCTCGGTTTCAGTGGAGTCGTCTGGCTTGCCGCCCCTTGGCAAAACACCTCACACGGAGGCCTGCATCTCGGCGGTGTGATCGCGATTCTGATCGGCTGCGTCGCTTGGGCGTTAGGCTCCATCACTTCGCGTCATGCGAAACACGGTGCCTCGCCCGCACAAGCCGCCGCATTGCAGATGCTAGGCGGTGGCACGGCGCTATTGCTCGTAGCTTGTCTACACGGCGACTTGACGCGCTTCGATATTAACACGGTGAGCTCACGCTCATGGCTGGCGTTTATTTACCTCGTAGGCATAGGCTCGTTAGTAGGTTATTCGACCTTCGTTTGGCTCATGAAAAATTGCGCGCCCGCCCACGTCGCCACCTACGGTTACGTCAATCCCATCGTCGCCGTTTTCCTTGGTTGGCTGATCTTGGACGAACCCATCAGCACGCGCACACTGATCGCCTCCGCTATCATCATCGCCTCGGTAGTGTTGATCACGCTGGATAAATCTAAACCCGCCTAAAAAAATAGGTGGAAAGTGTCACATAATGGGTGGCACTTTTTCCCGCTTTAGCTGACGAGGCATTCGATCTTATTCGTCAGTTACCAAAGGAGAGATTTTAAACCGAACTCAATGCTCAAGCGCTTTTAAATATGTTCAAAATTCACCGTCTCCTAGCCTTGGTCTGTCTCGCTCTTTTTCTTGGCGGTTGCAGTACGATACCTAGCCGCATCAAGGAAAAATCTGCGGCTTTCTCAGCCCTGGACGCGGATACTCAAAATAAAATAAGGCTCGGTCGCGTAGAAGTCGGCTATTCGCCCGATCTGGTCTACATCGCCCTCGGTACTCCTGACGAACGCCTCACCCAAACTACCCAGACCGGTACTAGCGAGACGTGGATCTATAACAGCTATCGTCAAGAATACCTCGGCAGCACCCGCACAGGTTATAGGCAATACGTAGTGATCGACCCCAAGACTCGCCAAGCCGTCGTAATCTACGAACCCGTTTACAGCAGCATCTACCGTGACCGTGTGGACGAACGCATCCGCATCAATTTCAAAGCCAGTCAGGTCGAGTCTATCGAACAAGTGAAACGCTAGTCTAAATAGCGCCAATCTGCGTCGAATCCGTAAAGGGACCGAGCAGACGGGAAACAGAGTTGTCACGCTGCAGTGCGCTCACATCCTCATCTCAGCATGTCTTCGCCTACCCCGAACCACGACGATGTGGTGCACAGCGAGCCGTTTCTACGCTCCTTGATGCGCCGCCAACTCGCCCTATCCATCGCCTGCGCTGCCACATTCCTAGTGGCATTGCTGGGCTTGCCCCTACTCAACTACTTCGCACCGGTCTTCATGGCGACCCGCGTAGCCGGCTTTACCCTGAGTTGGCTCATACTTGGAGTGCTGTTTTTTCCTTTCGTCTGGATCATCTCATACGTCTTCATCAAGCGCTCCCTGCGCCTAGAGGAAGCCGAAGTTCAAGAACTCCGCCGCTAAGCCATGAACCTACACCTTGCTTTCTTCGGTGGCGTAGATCCTTGGATCTTCACATTCTCTTTTATTACAGTCGCGGTGACGCTCTGGATGGGGTTTCGCTCAGCGAAAACATCCAAAACTGCCAGTGACTTCTTCGTCGCAGGTCGCTCGGTTTCTGTGGGCTGGAACGCCTCCGCCATCTCTGGTGAATATCTTTCCGCGGCGTCGTTTATGGGCATCGCAGGCATGGTGATGTCATCGGGCTACGACGCCTTATGGTATCCAGTCTGTTACGCCTGTGGTTATCTTTTCTTGCTGTTATTCATCGCTGGGCCGCTGCGGCGCTTCGGGGCTTATACAATCCCTGATTTTGCGGAGGGCAGGTTCGATTCTCCGATGTTCCGAAAGATCGCCGTGTGCTTTGTGCTGTTTATTGGTTTCTTTTACACGATGCCGCAGATGAAGGGCGCAGGCGTGACGCTCGCGTATATTTTCCCCGGCCTGCCGTATTGGGTCGGCGTTGTGCTCGTGGGCGCAGTAATCACGCTCAACGTCGCCCTCGGCGGCATGAAAGGTATCACGCTCGTCCAAGCCGTCCAATATTGGATCAAACTGTTCGCGATCACGGTGCCCGTGTTCGTGCTGATGGCGGTCGTTGGTTTCTACAACGGCCAAGTCGGCGCCAATGTCGCTCCGGGTGAAACCGCGACAGCCGCGTCAGGCATCCAAGCTAGTGCCAGCCCTTCAACTGGCATTGAACGCAAACCGCTCGTCGCAAAAGCTCCTGCAGACACGGCATGGATAGCGCCGTTTGGCCCTCTTACGACCAAGGCCGTCAACGCCGCCGCGGCGGCACTTCCCGTCGAGCAACGCGCTACGTTCCTCACCGAGCATCAAAAGCCCTACTCTCTGGTTTACACCTACTCGCTGATCATCGCACTCGTCTGCGGGACGGCAGGCCTGCCGCATATTCTTGTGCGTTTTTATACCAACCCCGACGGTGTCGCCGCGAAAAAAACCACGATGTGGGTCATGATATTAATCGGCGTATTTTACGTGTTTCCGCCGGTCTTCGGAGTGATTGGTCGCAATCTCATGCCGGAGCTCTACAGCGGCGTCGGCGCCAAGGGCACGGACAAGGTCGTGCTCGAATTGCCCACGTTAATCAGCGCCAAGTACGGCGTCGTGGGCTCGATCTTAAGCGGAATAACGTGCGCCGGTGCCTTCGCGGCATTCATGAGCACGTTCAGTGGACTGCTCGTATCCATGACGGGCGCGCTCGCCCACGATGTCTACGGGCGCATGTTACGGCCAAAATCTTCATCCGCCGAACGCATGGTCGCCTTCAAACTTGCCGCCATTTTAATCGGCGGGGTGGCCGTCACGCTCGGCTGCTTCGTCGAACCGCTCGAGATCAACTTCATGGTTGGCCAAGCATTCGCGATCGCCGCAGCGAGTTATTTTCCGCTGCTTTTCATGAGCGTATGGTGGCGCGGCATGACGATGAAAGGTGCCGCCACAGGGATGTTGACCGGCGGACTCTGCGCACTCGGGGCTGCCGCCCTCACCAATCTTGGCACGCTCGCTCTCGACAAGGGCCCCATGGGTAAAATCTTTGCCAACTTCGCCCCACTCAACGGCTACTGGGCCGAGCACCCTCTTTTGCGCATCCTCTGTGAACAACCCGCCATCTGGAGCGTGCCGCTCGCGATCACGCTCATGATCGTCGTCTCGAAAGCGACCTCCGACCAGGTGCCCGCCGATATTCGCATGAAGATGCTTGTTCTGCACGCTCCCGAAAAACTCGGCCTCAAACAGGAATATATCCAAGACCACCAAGCCGGCGCTGGGCATTAAGCCAGCGCGCCTGCTGGTTTTTAAGTTTTTGAAAACAATGTCCGTTTCGCGCTGAGCTCATTTTCGAGCTCGGCGAGAAACGTCGCTCGAGTGATCTCTTTAGCGCCTAGACGCTCCATGTGGGGGGTGAGTTGCTGGATATCCAGCCACGCCTGGCCACGCTCACGGAGATAACCAGCGAGATACCAGATAGCTAATTTTGAGGCGTTGTCCTCGAGGTGAAACATGCTCTCACCACCGAAGAAACCGCCTGCATCGACGCCATATAGCCCGCCCACAAGCAGGTCGTTTTTCCACACTTCGACGCTATGCGCTCCGCCTGCATGATGAAGCGCCGTGTACGCCGCGATCATCGCCGGACTGATCCACGTGCCTTCCTGGCCTGAGCGCGGCGCAGCTGCACACGCCGCGATCACTGCCGAAAAATCGCGATCAATTGAAAAACTCCAACCTGGTTTCCGAGCAGTTTTTTCCAGCGTACGCCCCGGCGTAAATTCATCAAAAACTAAAACCGCGCGCCGCCGCGGACACGCCCAAGGAATCGGCTCATCGGGTCGTCCGGGCCAAGGAAAGATTCCGCGCGCATACGCCGCACGTAAATTTATCACCGTCAACGCCTCGTCGCCGGTCACCGTCACAACTTCGCGCCCGCGCGCGAGGTCAGCGCGGGCGGGAAATTTCAAGTTCGACATCATCGTGAATGCGCTTCGATTCGCGCGTTCGCGTTCACTCGCGCTTGAGCTCGCGCGTCATTAGCGCGTTCAGCGCCGCAGCCGGTGCTTTGCCGCCAAACAAAATCGAGTGCATCTCGCGTAAGATCGGTGCATCAATACCGCGTTCGACGCACAAACCGTGAAACGATTCCGTGGTGCGGTAACCTTCGACTACGGTCTTGCGGTGGGCGATGAGCTCGGCGGCCTTCTGGCCTTCACCGATGCGCTGGCCAAATTCGCGGTTGCGGCTCCAGGCTCCGTGACAGGTAGCCACAAGATCGCCAAAACCACTCAGGCCGTAAAACGTCTCCGGCCGAGCACCGAGCGCCGCACCGACGCGCACCATCTCGGCGAGCGCGCGAGTGAGCAGCGCCGCGTTGGCGTTGTCGCCGAGCCCAAGACCCGCCGCGCAACCCGCGGAGATGGCGTAAATATTTTTCAAGCAACCACCGTATTCGAGACCTGCGAGATCGTCGCTCGTGTACACGCGCAAGGTCGGGCCGCTAATGGCGGTCTGAATTTCCGCGACCAACCCCTCGCTACCGCGCGCGGCGCCCAGCACCATAACAGCGGGTAAACCACGCGCGACTTCTCCGGCGTTAGTGGGGCCGGTAATGGCTCCAACGGGCACCTCGGGCTGCACGGCGGCGATCACTTGCGTTGGGCGCAGGTGCGAACCGACTTCAAGACCCTTAGCTAGACTTACAATTAAGCGCAATGGAGTCGCTGCGCTACCTGCAGCGTGCACGCGGGCCGTCGTCTCGCGCAAGGCCTGCGACGGACACGCCAGTAACACCACGGTTGCCGGCGCCAACGCTAACGCGAGATCCGCGGTCACACTGAGGGCGGTCGGGAGTACGACACCCGGAAGATATTCTCGGTTCTCGCGTGCCGCGAGCAACGCCTCAGCTTGCTCCGCGCGTCGCGGCACCAGCGTCACCGAACGGCCCAGACGCGCCAAGTGCACTGCAAACGCAGTGCCCCAAGCTCCGGCTCCGACGATGCAAAATTTCATGGGCAGAGGTTAACCACGAAACTCGCCAAAGACACAAAAAAGAAAACGCCTAAACTGCGTGTTTCCAAAAATTGAGATTTTGGCGAGTGCTCGGGTATCACTTGAGAAACGCTGGGATTTTTTCGTGGGCGATCATCGACTCAAAAGTCTCACGAGCAGTTACGAGCTCGAAAGCGCTGCCCTGGACCATGACTTCGGCCGGAAGAGCGCGGGTGTTGTAGCGGCTAGACATTGTGGAGCCATAAGCGCCAGCGCTCATCAGCGCGATGTATTCACCCTCGCCGACTTCTTGGAGTTGACGGTCTTTGGCGAAACAATCGCCGCTCTCACAGATCGGTCCGACGATGTCAGCCACGAGCGCACGGCGCGTCGTGTCGCGATGCAGCGGGACAATTTCGTGAAACGCTTCATACATCGCGGGACGTACAAGGTCGTTCATCGCGGCGTCAACAATGAGGAAATTTTTCCCAGAACCACGCTTTAGGTGCTCAACGCGAGTCAGCAGGACGCCGGCGTTGCCAACCATATAACGGCCGGGCTCAAGGAGGATTTTAAGACCGAGTGGTTGCAGTAGTGGCACAAGTGCCGCGCCGTAGGCCTCAGGAGTCAGCGGTCGCGTGGCCGCAGGCTGCGCGTCCCACCAAGCGGCATTGCCGCTGGCGAGCGCGTCTTTATAAACGATACCGATACCACCACCGATGGAGAAATACGTGATGCCATACTTCGCCTTCAACTCGGCGGCGAAAGGCGCGACCTTGGCGACGGCTTCAGCAAAGGGCCCGATTTCTGTTAGCTGCGAGCCGATATGCATTTGCACGCCGCGCAGTTGGATATGGGGATATTTTGAAGCCGCCTCGTAGGCGGCCGCGGCAAACTTGAGTGGGATGCCGAATTTATTGTCGCTCTTGCCCGTGGTGATTTTGGCGTGGGTGTGGGCATCGACGTCGGGGTTGATACGGATGGCGATGGGCGCCTTGACGCCAAGTTTGCCGGCTACGTGGTTGATCCGGGCGAGCTCGGGCTCGCTTTCGACGTGAAAGGAGAAAATGCCGCTCTGCAGCGCAAGCTGGATTTCCGCCTCAGTCTTGCCGACGCCGGCGAAGACGCTGCGCTTCACATCAGCGCCAGCCGCGAGCACGCGCCGGAGTTCGCCACCGCTCACAAGATCAAACGCAGCACCGAGGCGAGCAAAGTGCCGAAGCACGGCAAGGCCGGAATTGGCCTTCATCGCGTAACAGAGCTGCACGTCGAGCCCAGTGAGGCTATTAGCCAAGCGGTTATAATTATCAGCCATCGTGGCAGCGCTGGTGACGTAAGTTGGGGTGCCGTAGAGACGGGCGACTTCGGCGAGATCGACGGACTCGCAGTGTAGATTTTGGCCGACGTAGTGGAAGTGGTGCATAAAAAAGATGGAAAGATGGAAACGGTGCGAGTTTCGCCTTGAAAAAACCAATCCAAAATTACGTTTTCATTAGCGTGCTACGCTTCCTTCAAAAACTACTCCATCGACCGGCTATCCGTTTCGGATTGGCGCGGGATCGTCGGGGGAGCCGGTTGCGGGATCCGCGGTTTGTGAGTTTCATGGCTCAGAACAACCGTAAGACGCTCGATACGGACCTCCAAGACGCCGTATTGCGTGGGCAAAAGCTTTTCAGGCACGCCCTTGTAGCGGCTGCGATCGCGGGGGTGGTATGGTTTGCACTGGAAAGTGCCCGGGCGCTTTCAATTTTCTGAGCGCGGCCTTGCCGTCGGCGGCCGGAACGCCTTGCGTGGTACGCATGACGCCCCTTCGCCTATTTTCCCGTAGCCTCAGACTCACGCTCGCCCTTGCCTTTGTCGCGCTCGTCGCGGGTTGCGGCAATGGCTTCAAGCTCACCGGGGTCAACGTGAGCATCGTCGGTTTTAAACCCTCGACCACAAACAAACTGGAAACCACCGCAGTGATGACCTTGCGCTACACGAGCGAGAACGTGATTCCGATCGGTCTATCGGGCTCAAACCATAAACTTTACCTAAACGGCGTCTACGCCGGCAAAACCCTGAGCGAAGAACAACCCTTGGGTTTGGCGCCACTGAGCGCGATCAATCAAGATGTGACGGTGAAATTTGAAAATCTCGCTCGCCTGCAACAGCTCGTGGCTGATGCGGGTCAAAACACCGCTGCTTATAAAATCGAGAGTGTGCTTCTTGTGACAAGCGGCGAAGAAAAATTGGACATCAAAACCACCGGAACCGGCAACGTGGATCTGCGCCCGCTCATAGCAGGCTCGCGTTGATTCTCGCGTAGAACACGCCAGTTAAGGCAACTCGTAGACCTCGACGATCGCAGCTCCGGTGCCGCCATCCGCGCCGGAAACCTGTACGGTATAACCACCTGGTGGCAGGCTCACGATTAAGGCCGCGTCTTTGGCATTAGCCACGAATCCGAAAGCGCCTACGGAATTAAAAATCGTGTTCAGCGAGGCGGCATACGAGTCATTTTCGGCGATCCTGCTCCCCGAGGCTGTGAACAGCTCAAGTTTGGGATCGGCAATCGTGCCCGGGACACCAAGTGCACCCAAGCTGGGTCCCGCCGCGCGGATGAGTAAGTTTCTCGAACCCGAGCCCGCAACCGTGAAGCCGGCGATCAAAATATCTCCACCGGTACCTACAAAATTAAGCGCAGAGAGATTAGTCAGACGGGTCGAATTACCCGAACCGGCATCATAAGCCTCGACGATAACGTTGCCGGCGGCAGGACCAGAAACCTGAACGGTACGTCCTCCTTCAATATTAGCGACAAGGGCTGCATCGAGACTGCTCGCTGAGGGAAAGGCGAACGCGCCGACGGTAGATATAGCCGAAGAAACCGCCGTATTGCCCTGCCAATTATCATTCAGCGCGACCTGTGCAGAACCGTTGTAAAGAGCGAGCTTGGGATCGGCCATGGTGCCAGGAACTCCGAGAGCGCCGAGGCCGGGACCTGCAGCACGAAGGAGTACGTCTTTTTTTCCACCCGACATCGTGAGTCCGACGATCAAAATCTGATTAGCAGAAAGCGTTGTGCGTACCGCTAGGTTACTCAAATAAGCGGAGTACGGTGAGGTAACCAACAGCGTGGCGGGTCCACCAATGGTCGTGCCAGCCGAATTGGAGATGACGACGTCGTAGCACGCGGTATCAGCGGCGGCGAGACTGGCAAAGCTGAGGGTCTCATTCGTAGCGCCGGTGATAGCTGTGCCGTTTTTGCGCCATTGATAAGTCGGCGAGCCGGTAGCAACCACGGTAAACATGGCAGCTGTACTCGCGGCGGCGGCGGTGATGCTGGTGGGTTGCGTCATGACGACGGGTGCAGTAACCCCGCCGGTAACAGTCAAAGTCACCGCGTTACTGGTGGCAGAACCTTGTGAGTTGGTGGCCACGAGGGTGTAAGTAGCGGCGTCAGCCGAAGTAGCGCCGGAGATTGTAAGAATCGTACTGGTCGCGCCGGCAATCGCCGTAGAGCCTTTGAACCATTGCAGCGTGGGGGTTGGTGAGCCAGAGACCGCGGCGATAAACTGAGCGGTACCACCGACGGGCACCGTTTTCGCGGTTGGTTGCGTACTTATTGTTGGCGCGGAATTAGGCGCAGCAGCGATATTGATGACGTAGGTAAAAGTTGTGGAGGTGTTTTTAGCACCGGCACTTTCCCAGGCCGTAAGAGAAACTAAAAATTGTCCCGCGGTGGTGGGTGTACCATCGAGCTGTAAAGTAGATGCGTTGTTAATTAGACCGCTAGTGACTCCTGTGGTGGTGGAGCCATATGCTTTAAGGGAGAGGCCGGGGGGTACGCCACCATTGACAGTCCAGGAGCTCGCCGCGGATTGGGCACCTTTCACGGAGAACACCACCGTATTGAAAACTGCTCCCACCGTCCCGCTAGCTGGACTTGGGGTCGAGGCGCTCAAGGTGGTCGCACCTGCCATACTGTGAACCGCACCGAGTGCGCCGAGCGTGGTGGCGGCCGCTTTTAGGACATTGCCGGCGGTGGAACTGAGGACGAAATTCCCTGCGCTCGCAGCGACGCGGATAATCGGTGTCCGCTGAAGCAGCGCGATTAGCAATGCCCCCGGGAGATTCAGCCAATGCAGACGACGATGGATGGCAGCGGAAAATGACATGGTCAGGAGAAGGCCGAGACAGCAGCGAGATTAGAAAGTTGCTATAAAGATACGGCGACGCGAAACCGCGCGCTCAGTTGCAGCCGCAACCGCTGCCACCCACGCCGCGGCCACCGGCGGCGGATTCACGTGAGAAATAAACGTGTTCGGCCAAAGCGAGCGCAAGGGGATCGCGGTCGGGCCGCATTGTATAATCGGCGAGCGTAGCGCGCTCCCATGGTTGGACTAATGCGGTGGTCGTGGCGCAGCCAGAGACGAGCGCGGTAGCGGAGAGCAGCAAGGCGAGGAGGAGGCGAGAGCGCATGAGATTACTTGGAAAAATGTGACGTGATTTAGGATTTCTCGGCGAGCAGGACGTCGAGTTCGGCGCGAAGATGTTGGTCCGTAGTAGTACCGTGGTAACCAGCGTGGAGGTACCGGACTTTACCGTCGCGGCCAATCACATAAGTCGTGGGCATCGCGGGAACGACGACAGCTCGGACAAGTTGTTGGGTGACGTCATGGAGCGCGAGAAACGGCGGGGCTTGTTTCTTCACGAACGCGGCGTAGGCGGAAGCTTTTTCATCGACGCTGACGCCGACAAGCACGACGCCGCGTGGGGCGTAGTCCGTGTTGATTTTGCCGAGCGCGGGAAACGATGCTTTGCATGGCGCACACCACGAGGCCCAAAAATCAACAACGAGAATTTTACCCTCGGTCGCGGGCACAGTGCCGCCGGCAAGTCCGGCGGAGGCGAGCGCGGGGAATAAGTCACCGACTTTGATTTCGGCGCGCGAGACGGTGGCCGTAAGAGTAAGTACGAGGGTGAAGAAAAAAACGGAGCGCATGGGAGATTTTTTAGGTTGCGAGGTAGTTCCAGAAACCGCGGGTTTGGGCGCGAGTGGAATCGGTGAGGAGTTGGCCTTCGGCGCCGGGTTGAGCTTGAATGAGCTCGAGTCCGGCTTTCACGCCCAGTACGAACGCGGCGGTGCTTAGGACGCCGGCTTGTAGACAGGTCGGCGCAATAATGGTGGCTTGGCGGCAGCCATTGGCGACGGGGCGGCCCGTGCGCGGGTCGACGATGTGTCCGTAGCGAACGCCGTCGATGACGATGCGGCGCAAGTAATCACCAGAGGAAGCAACACCTTGACCACGCGTAAGCGCAAGGGAGCCTTTGAGGGCGCCGGGCTCGGCGGGGTCTTCGAGACCAATGTGCCAAGCGGGGCGAGCGGGCGGGAATCCGACGGCGCGTAGGTCGTGGCCAAAATCGACGAGCGCGGCGGTGATGCCGTGGTCACGCGCGATCTGGGCGACGATGTCGACGGCCCATTCCTTACCGAAGCCACCGAAATCGAGGGCCATGCCGGGTTCGGGGAGAAATACGTGGCCGGGGGTGCGTTGAACTTTTTTCCAACCGACGAGGCGTTGGGCGGCGGCGATCTCGGCGTCGGTGGGGAGACGCGGTGACGGGGCTTTGTAATCCCAGAGGCGCAGCAGCGGCAGCGCAGTAGGATCGAGCACGCCTTGCGTCATGAAATAGAGACGGTCACAGAGCGCGAGGAGGCCTTCCATCTCGGCGTCGATGGCGACGGGCGCGCGGCCGGCGGCAGCGTTGATGCGCGAAATGAGGCTGTCTGGGCGGAAGCGGGAATATTTCGCTTCGAAGGCGGCCACCCAGGCAACGGCGGCGGTTTCAAAGGCCTGAGATTGGGCGGAGGAAGTCGCGGTGTACTGAACTTCACAACGGGTGCCCAGGGCGGACCAGGTGAGCACGCGTAGCGGGATATCCGAGGTCGCCGTGGCGGCGAAGGGCGGCGGGGCGCGGTGACTGGGAAGAACAAGTGCCACGGGCGAAGGTGTGAGACTATTTTAGCCTACCAAGCGAAACGGGCGCCGAGGGTGAGAATGGTCGCGCGGACGTAGGCGCTGGCGGGAGTAACGCCGTCGCGGCCGCGCATGTCGTAGCGCTCGAGGGCGGCGTCAAATTGCAGCGCTTCGGTGGCATTGAAGATGAGTTTCAGGCCGGTGTTGTAAGACCGCAAAGAGGAGAGCCGGTAATCGGAAGAGTAGAACGGGCCGGCGGGATTGGGGCGGCGGCCGGGAAGAATCGGCGTGCGGTCGAGGTTGTAGTAATAAAAATCTGCGGCGCTTTGTTGGTAGAAACGGAAGCCGGGACGGAGGATAAATTTTTCGCCGATGCGCTGGAACCAAGCGGTCTCTACGGTATGGGCGCCAGTACCAAAGGTGTCGCGGTAGTAGCGGTAGCTGGTTTCAAGCGCGCCGCGCATTGAAGGGAGGGCGCGGCTGAGGGACGCGAGTGCGATCCACTTGTCGCGCTCACCGGGACGATTTTCTCCGAATGTCTGGCTGAGGAAAATACCGGGCAACAGCTCAACGTTTTTTTCGACGAGCTTGTAAGGGTCGCTAATATATCCAGTTGTGCGGCCCCAGGTGGCATTAACCGTGACGGAAGTGCGCGGGTCGATGAGCTGGGTGACGCCGACGATGACATCGTTGGAGCGTTTTTTGACGCGATTGGGTTGAAAGAAGACCTTTACGTCGTCGTCGGTACCAGCAACGCCAGTGAGGAGCGTGGTATTTTTTTGATTGAAATCGGTGAGAGCGTTGAGGGACCAACCATTCGAGACATAGTCGCTCTCACGCGAGTTACCGAAGCCGAGAGAGAGATTGACGCGAGCAAATTGACGGGAGAAATCGGCGTTCCAGGCTTTGCGGCGATCGTGCAGATCCGTGAGACGGACTTGGTCACTCCCTTTAGGTGCGGGTTCGCCGGTGGGCGTAGCACCGGTGATAGCGTCGAGGGTACCGGTGATACGGGCATGGTAATCGGTGCCGATGTCGTGTTCGATGAGCGCGGTCTGCGTCTCGACAGCGACACGGCCGCCGGATTCGCGGTAGTCGGACCATTTATAGGCGACGGAATTCTCGGCGCGGGCGCCACGAGGGGCAAGGACGGCGAGAGCAGCGGCGAGAAGCAGGGCGGGAGACGAACGCGGAGTCATCGGATGATGAAAAAAGAGTAATCGAATCGAGTTCTTAAACAAGCCGAACGACGAATCCTAACCCACGACCAGCCAAAAGCCGCTACTTATTTGGCAACCTCGACGGAGGAGACCCGGAGCACCGCTGTGAGCGGCGTACCCGAGGGCGGGGCGTTGAGGGTGAATTGCTCGATACTAATATAGGGTGAGCGGGCCTGGAGGTTGAGGTAGAATTTTTTCAACGCCTCCCAGTCAACCTTGGTAATGGTGACTTGGAGCGAGTGCACGGAGAATTGCTCGCCTGTGACGTCGCGTTGTTCGCCGAGGCCTGGGGTGACGCCGGCGGAGCGCGCGAGTTTATCGATCTCGGCGTAGAGGCGCGTGGCATCGAGCGTCTGGGCGGCGTCAAGGCGGGCGGCGGCTTTCTGGGCGGAGGCGTCGATGGCTGAGCGGTTGGCGAGCCATTGCTTCTGCTCGGCGAGGGAGATGCTGGTGGAGCGTTGCTCACGCCAGAAGGTGCCGACGCGGGTGCTGAAACCGGAAAACCACATCACGACGCCGAGGACGGCAAACGCGACGAGCAGAAGTTTCTCGCGGAAAAGTCGGGCGAGGAAGAGAGCGCGGAGGGTGCGGATCATGGCGCGGCGGTGACGGCGGGTTTGACAGCGCCGGCTTTGAAGGTGGTCGTGAGGGTGAAGGTGGTGGTGGGCGAACCCGGGGCGTTGCGCTGGCCGCTGATCTCGGCGTGGGAGACTTCAGGGAGCGCTTCGAGGGCGGTTTTAAACAGCGTGATCTCGCCACTATTATCAGTGCGGGCGTCGATAGTGACGCGTTCTAGGTCTTTGGCATCGGTGACGACGCGTGAGAAACGAATCGTGCCGGGGATTTTGGCGGCAACGACAGAGATCATCTCCATAGGCAGAAGGCGTTTAGTGGAGAGGTCTTCGATGCGCGTAGCGAGAGCCTGCGCGTTCATGATTTTCTCGACGGTGGGACGCTGGGCGGAGAGCTGGGTGAGGCGCACTTTCTGCCAGGTGGCGCGAGCGGCGCCGAGGGAAATTTCGCCGAGGCCCATGAACAAAAGCGCCAGAACGCAGCCGACCGCGACGCGCCAGAACATGACGTCGCGGGCGAGGCCACGACGGCGGGCCAACAGAGCGGCTTTATCGCGGACGTCGAGATCGGCGGCGATCACGGCGGACAAGCGAGAGGTGATTTCGCCGGCGGCAAAACTGAAGTCGCCATCGCCAGCGGCGGACTGAGCGACAGGAAGCGTGGCGAGATCGAGGACGTGGGTGCTGCCGCCGACACTACGAAGAAGCTCGGCCTTGGCGGCAGCTAATGCGGCTTCGTTGGCAGGAACCTCGTCGGTGGCTGGGGCGAGCGGCGTGGTAAAAATCTGCACGGGGCCATCGGCGGCAGCGTGGAGCGCCGTGAGGCTATCGGAGTGTGTAAGAATTAACGTGGTGCCGGCAGCGAGCGGGGCGCCGAGCAGGGCTGCAAAGGTCGGAAGGACTAGATCGGCTTCGTTCCATAGGTCAGTTTGTTCGGCCGTGACGCGGCGGCGGTAGGCGGCGAAGACGAGGGCGGCGCTGGCACCGGGAGGGTAATAGTAACCGTAGTAAAGCTGCGCGACGGGGAACGGCGCGAGGGACTCAAGAGCGAGTTCAACCTGCGAGGCGACGTCCTGGGCGGGCGTCTCAGAGGCGATCGGGATGGCGCGGGTGAAAAAAAGCGCATCGGGCAAGAGGCAAACCTTGGGTGGCGGGGGGCCTGCGCGGAGAAAATGGAGGGGCGAATCGCTCATCGGAAAAAAGGTTGGCGGAAAGAGAAAAAAGGAGAATGGCCGAGAAAGGGAGAACGTTTAAGAGAAAAAACGAAAAGGATGGCTAAGACTAGGATGCGGGCGGAGGGGGTGGAGGGGGAGGTAGAGGCTCGTTTTCGACGAGCTGAAGGATTGTAAAGGGGTAGTTTAGACGAGTGCTCGCCGCAGCGGCGGTGGTGGCGGAGGAGGGGGTGGTCGTGGGTCGGGAGGTGGTGGAGACGCTGGCGGCACTGGCCGCTTGTTCATCAGACGTGTTAGCGCGGGTATTGGTTGCGGTCGTCAGGACGGTTGTTGCGCCGCCACTTTGAGGCGAAACAATGGCATCGAGGCGGTATTGGGCGCGGCCTTCTTGCACGACGAGGCGAATACGAAGGGCGCTGATGGTGGTGCCGAAGGTGTTGGCGCGGCCGGCGGAACCAAGAAACTTGCGGGCGTCATTGGTGGCAGTAAACCAGCCGGGGCCATTGTAGGCGGATTGGCCAGTGCCGGCGAGATAGTCGGAGAGTTTAGTTTTCTGCGTCTCGTCGAATTCGCCGAGAGCAGTAAGGACGTCGGATTTGGCGCCGTTTAGATTGGTGCGCTGGAAATTGAGAAGGGAAACGTTGTCAACGAAGCGGCGGTAGAGGTCGTTGGGGCGACCAGTTTCGTCGAAGAAAATCGTGCGAGCAAAGTCGATGGCGGCGAGTTCGCTGTAGGAGCGCAGCGAACGCAGGGGGGCGACGTAGGGCAAGGCGGCGTGCTCGTAGTCCGGGGATTGAGCGGTGGTATAGGTGTGGTTGCGCTTCATCCAGCCGAGCATGATGTCGGTGAGTTTCTCGGTATCGTAGTTGGTGAGACCGAAGGCGAGAAAGAGATTTTGAAGCTGATTAGCGCCGGCCTGCGGCAGAGAGAGTTTACCGCTTTCGTCTTCAAAGGTGACCGTAACGGTGCGACCCTCGGTCGGGATATAGCCGGCAAATCCAAGAGGGTCGGACCATCCCTCGGCGGGAGTGTGGAGGCCGTTGGTGACGAGCCTAAATTCTTCAAGCACGGAAAGCGTGGTCTCGAGGGCAGAATAGGCCTCCTGACGGAGACGACGGGTGTCGGCTTCGCGGGCTTCAACGATGAGGTCATTGGATGCTTTTTCGAGGAAAACGGTGAGCGCGAGAGCCGTAAAAATGAGCGTGACCATGACGATCACGAGAACACTAGCGCGGACAGAAGAAAGAGAGCGTGCCTTCATCCTCGATTAAAAATTGGGCACCCCTTGGGGTGTGTTGCCAAGATTGACGACGGTCTCGCGACTGAAAGCACCGTAGGCGAATTTCAAGCGGAGGCGCTGCGGGGCGGTGTATTTGCCGGAGTTGTCTTTCTTGATGGCGGTCTCGGTAGTCCAGCGCACCAAGGCGGTGTCGTAATAATCGTATGCGATAGCCGTGACGAACGGGGTAAGGATCGTCTCACGTGGTGGATCCGCTTCGAAGCGGGGTTCAAGGCGCGAATGCCAGAGTAGGATCAGACCTTCGTTTTGTCGGGCCTGAAGGGAGCAAACGACTTCGGGGAGCGCGGGGCCGGGCCAGCTGATGAGGCGGGTGCCGGCAGGGAGTTCAAAGGTGAGCAGCGTATCGGTGACACCTCCGCTAGGGCGGATTTCTTGGGGCGCGACCGGACTGGCGTTGGCGCGGGCGGATGGTGGGAGGGTGGCTGCACGGAGTTCGCGATCGAGTGCGCGCGTGACAGCGCGGACGTGTTGCTCGAAGAGGCGGATGTCGGTATTTTTGCCCCACAGTTCTCCCATGGAAAACACAAAGGTGTTGAGCGCCACGAGCATCAAAGCGACGAGCGCAAGCGAGAGGAGAATCTCAAGGAGCGTGAAACCGGCAGCGGCGCGCGAAGAGCGAGCGGAAGAGGAAAAGATGTGGCGACCCAGGCTCATTTTTTCTTAGTGCCCTGAAGCTCTGCGATGCGATCGCGCACCGATTGGCGGAGTTGGGTTTTCTCGGCGGCATCGGACCATGTAGGACGCAACACCGTAAATGTCTGGATGGTTTTTTGTGCCTCGCCGCCTTTTGTCATGTCGGTGACTTCGCACAAAAAAGTGACTGTAAAAAGATCGGGCATTGCTGTGCTGGAGAGTGTGGCACTCCAACGGACGTGACGGTTTTCGAGCGAATCAAATTCCGCGCCGGCTTCGACTTTGGCTCGGTCGGGTTGGGCCAGCAATTGGGCACGAGCGAAGGTGACGTCCTCGTCGCGAGTGTTACCGCGAGCGACGGCTTCGTAACTGTTAAGGATATTAACGTACGTGGAGCCAAGAACGATGGCCGAAAGTGCGAAGATCATCAACGCCACGAGGACTTCGAGTAGACTGAAACCGGAGGCGCAGCGCGGGGCGCGCGCGGAAAGAGGAAGCGCGGGCGAGATCACGGCGTGGATTTGGGTGGCGTGAGCACAGGCGAACACGTCCAGGGATCGATGGAGATAATGTGCGCGCCACTGTTGACACGAATCTGAAGGCGGAAGGGCGAGCAGGTGCCGTCAGCATAAAAGGTGACGCCGCCACTCAGAGGCTCAGTTTCGACGACGGTGCCACCGAGGAGGATGGAGCCACCTGTTTTTTGGGCAGCGAGAAATTCGACTATGAGATCGTTGCCGGTGCCCACAACGGGGATAGGAAACGATTGGATGTTTCCGTCGGGCGGCGTGAGCTGGAAGGCTTTGGTTTTCTCGTCGTAGCGGAGGTTGAGGTCTTGTTCGGCGTTCAGAGCAGTCTTGCGCGCGGTGCGGACGGTGCTCCAAAAAACGTCGTCGGCCGAAGGGGGTTTCTCAGCAAGCAGGGCGGAAGAACCCCCGATGAGAGCTCCCGCGAGCAACGCGATGAGCGCGAGGGTGAGCAGCATCTCGAGCAAAGTAAAACCACGCAGAGAGACACAATGAATAGCAGGAGCAAAGTGCCCCACCCGCGCGGCCCGGCCGCCTGCCGCCGGTTGCTGGCCGCGCTCGATCATGTATTATTTTCCGGCCGTGGCTGCCGCGCTTGAATCCCAGTTGCCGATGTCGTCTTCGGTACCGTCGGCTTTGTCGGGGCCTTTTGAGTAAAGGTCATAGCTGCCTTTATTTTTCGTGCCGGGATAACGGTATTGATAAGGTTCGCCCCAAGGATCGAGAGGGACTTTGCCGCCTTCAATATATGGGCCACGCCAACGGTCAGCTTTGCTGGCGGGTGCGGTGACAAGGGCGAGAATGCCTTCGGCGCTCGAGGGATAATCGCCGAGGTGAATGCGATAGGTGGTGAGCGAGGTTTTCATGCTCTCCTTGACGAAGAGCGAGGCGGTGGTGACTTGCGCGCCGCCAAAGATTTTATCGACGTTGCTGATGGCGAGGCCAGCCAAGAGCCCGATGATGGCGAGTACGACAAGGATTTCGAGGAGCGTGAAAGCACGGCGGGTGCGAACGGAAAAGCGCGAACGCGAGAAGGATGCAGGTTGGGTGGCGAACATGATGAAAATTAAATTTGGGGATGATGGGGTAATTGTCGAGACGCTGGCGGCGGCTAGAGGTTGCAGGAAAAATAGCGAAGAAACTCAATCAATCAGCCGTAAATACCGCTGATTGCCCGGATTGAAATAAAACCGACGACTGGCCTATTATTATTTACAAGGGCGGGTCGATGCCAGGAGGTGTGAGGCGGACGTCGTCAGCCGTGCCAAATTTTTTATCAGGGCCAGCGGAGCGGATTTCCATGCGGTCGCTGGCGAGAGCGTGAAAAAGGAAGGGGGTGCCCCAACGGTCAGTGAGTTCGCCGGCGGCGTTGATCGCGGGATGGTCGCGCGGCATGAGAGGTAAGCGGTAGGGATTCTCTCCAAGAAGGGCGGCGGTGATCTCAGAGTTTTCGCCAAAAGGGTGACCGAGATGAGGGAAATTGATACGCCAATTAGTGAACAAATCGTTGATGAAATTGAGGTCGCGCGTGATGTCGGAGCGCGGCGAGTTCAATTCCGTGGCAAGTGAAGCGGGAGCTTCGTACGGGGCGGAGAGGGATCGTGCGACGGCCGGCGGATTTTTTTCACGGCGGGTATCAACGGCTTCCGGAGTGGGAGCAGAAATAGCAGCGATACGTGAGGAGTCGGGCTCGAGAGCGCGAGGCAAAAGCCACCAAACCAGAAGGCCCGACAACAAGAGCAAGAAGCCGAGGGCCGGCAGCAGACGACGCGAGGTCATGCGGAACGCGGGCGCGCGCGCACGGAGCAGCGCACGCGCGAGGTAACAGACTTAGAGGAAGCCAACATTGGCGCGGGAGAAGCGACCGATGTTGGGAAGTACGGTGGGAAGATTGGTGGCACTGACACCGAACCAAGTTGCGAGCGTGGCGCTGTATTCATCGACGCTAGTCGTGGGAATCCAGTTGCCGCGGGTGCCGGAGTCATCCGGGCCGCTGCGGATCAGCGTGGGCATTTTGCCATAAATGTCGCCGCCTTTAACGGCGCCGCCGACAACGAAGTGGTGAGAGCCCCAAGCGTGATCGGAGCCGTCGCCGTTGGTGTTGAAAGTGCGGCCGAAGTCGGAGGCGGTGAAGGTAGTGACTTGTTGGGCGGCGCCGAGCTCTACGGTGGCGTTGTAGAAGGCGGAAACGCTACGGGATATATCGGCGATGAGATTGGCGTGCGCTCCGAGTTGGGATTCGTGGAGGTCGAAGCCGCCGATACGCGCGAAGAAGACTTGGCGTTTAAGACCGAGTTGAGGGGCGGCGGCGATGAGTCGAGCGATGGTGCGCAGTTGCTGCCCAAGGCCGGTATTAGGGAACGCCGTAGTAAAAGGTATCGTCTGCGCGAAGATACTGGAGACGAGCGCACTGTCGGAAATGGCGTTAGAAGTTAGCCCGGAGAATGCGGTCTCGAAGAGGTTGCTGTTTTTCGCGGCGAGCAGGTCGTTCTGGGCCTTGGTGCGGATGGCGGCGAACGAGGTGCCCGTGGGGGTACTGGAGCCGCTGAGGGTGATCGCGCCGTTGGGGCTGACGGAGTATTGGACGACGTTGCGGCCGACTTGGAAGGAGTTTTGGCCGTTCAACGTGATCGACATGGAGATCGAGTTGTTGGAGTTGAAGGCGTCGGTGAGATCGGCGAGGCGGCCACCCCAACCGGAGGCGAACGCCTTATCGGAAATACTGCTCTGCCATTCGACCTGCTGGTCGTTGTGGGAGAAGAGCGACATCGGGAGCGGGACCGAGCGCGCGAGGTATTGGGCGCGAGTCGTCGGGACGGCGAGCGTACCAACGTTGGCCATGAACGCCATCTGGCCGGAATCAAACAGGGACTTCAGGCCGGTGGTGTTGGTGCCAGCGACGTCGGCATTGAAGCTGGGGTGAATAGCCCAGGCGCGTCCATCGGAGGTCTTAGGGTTAATGCCCAGCAGGGTGTTTTGCGGGAGAGCGAGCGCACCGCGACCGCCGGTGATGGAAGCGTAACCCGTATCGGAGGTGGGAGAGCCGTAGCCTGCAGCGTCGTTGGGGATGATAAAATTATTGGCGTCGTTGCCGCCGGCGAAAAAGAGACAGACGAGGGCTTTGTAATCGGACGGTAAGGCGCCGGATGTGTTGGGGGTGACAGGGCCGTTGTCGGGGCTGGCGATGGCTCCGGTCAGGCGTAGTTGCGCGAGAGTGGACAACATGCCAGTGGCGCCGACGGCAGAGCAGCAGGAGCCGATGAATTTGCGGCGGGCTGGATCGAAGGTGGGGTTTTTGGGATTCATGGGCAGATTATTTTTGGACGGAGCCTTCGGGGGAGGTGACAACGAGATAGAGAGCGGAGCGGACTTTTTCGAGATCAGCGGTCGAACTAGGCATGCGCGTGATTGCGGAGACGATAAGGTTGGTGTCGGCTGGGGACATAGTACCTCCACAGAAAATAAGGTTCATGTAATCGACGAGTTGCTGTGGAGCTTTAGCTAAAGGAAGCAAGTCGGTGAGCGTGAGTCCGACCGAAGTGGCTGTAGGTGTACTATAAATAATGCCGTAAAGATAATTGGGGGCGGAGATGGCCGTAGTATCATTGAAGATCTGGAATTCCGGAGCATAAAGTCCGGCGGAAGCAATGACGCCGGGGTAAATGTAGTCGGGTTCGTAGAAGTTGAATACGGTGTTTGCGCGACCGGCAGCTTGGGCGAGAGAGCTTTCGGGGTTACTGAGGCTAAAGCCGCTGCCCGCAGTGTAGCGTCCACCGGGTGTGGTGGTGGTGGCGCCGCCATAAGCGCGCAGGAGTGCGGTGGCGCGAAGGAGGGGCTCCTTGGCTTTACCGTGTCCTACGGTGTTGAGGAGGGTCGATGAGCGGGCTTCGTAATCGGTGAGGATGGCACGAACGACCGCACCGAGGTCACCGCGGACGCCGGCACCATTGTTGGCAAAAACGGAAGCGACTCGGTAAATGTAGCCAGGGCTAGGGTTACTGGTGACGAGACGCTGGATGAGTTGGCGCGAGATAAAAGGGGCGGTGTTGGGGTGATTGAAAAGGGTGTCGAGGGTGTCTTGGAGGTCTTTGGCGCCGCCTTGGGTGGCCGGGAGAACTTTGCCGGTGACAATGGTTTTCACGGTGTCGTCGTGAAACGCTGGATAGAGCACCATCGGGTTGAGGTAATTCTCACTGAGGCCGCCACCGCCGGTGAAGGTCGGATTGGTGGATTGGTAGTAGCCCCAACCGGTGAAGACCTTAGCCATCTGCACGATGGTGTCTTGGGTGTAGGTCGGGATGGGTTGGCCGTTGACGTCGAGTTTAAGGGTGCCGTCAGGCTGGAGTTCGTTGAGGCCGATGGTGAAGAGCTGCATGACCTCTCGGGCGTAATTTTCGTCGGCCTGGGTAAGTTGTACACCCTTGGCGTCGAAGGTCGCCTTGCGGTTACGCAATGAACTCAGGTAGATGCCCATGTTGGGGCTCAGCGTGACGTTTTCCAGGAGGGTGCGGAAGTTGCCGAAGGCGCCGCGAACGAGCAGATCGTAGTAATTGGTGTGACCGTCCTGCCAGCCGGAGATTGTGCTATTTTGATCAGAGGTAACAAGAATCTGGCTCAGGGCGTAGGCCACGCGCTGACGAAGTTGGTCAGGGGCATTGACGGCGAGTTTCCACCAAGCGTGTTGACGATGAACAGCGCCGATGCGGGTGTTGAGCGCGCCGGTGGTGGTGTTACCGCCCGCGCCTCCGGCGTTGTTGTTGGCGAAATCGGCACTAGCTTCGACGAAATGAAGCGAGGCTGGAAGTGTCATCTGCTCGTTCAACCAAGCGCTGTAGCCTTTGTTAATAAGGGTGTAGATGTCATCGTTGCGGGCGCCGAAAGTGGCCTGCGTGAGGAATCGCGCGGCGTCTTGGGTCGTGATTTTAGTGAGATCGATGGCCGCGGCGGCGACGGGGACGTTGAAGGCAGCCGTGCCAGAGGTTTTAGCGAAATTGCCGGCGAGTTCACCGGTAGTAAACTTGGCCGTGTCGATCGAGATTGAAATGCGGCCGGCCTTCAGAGCCGCGATCAAGTCGGCGGTACTATAAATGCCCGAAGGCGCGAAGTCCCACGAGGCGTAGCTTACTTGGCCCTGCGGAAGATTGTAAACGTAGTTACCGTCAATCTGTAAGTGAGCTACAATCTCCGGCGAGCTGAGGTTAGAGAATGAGACGTTAATGTAAGCGGATTTTTCGTCGGGCGCGAGTTGGATGGTGCCAGTGCCATAGGCCGTGGAGCCCGTGACGGTCGCCGGTGTGCGCAAGTTGGAGATGAAGAGCGATCCGGAGTTATAGAAGAATGAGCCGCTGGCGCTGTCGTTACTGCCGACACCATAGCTGTTGTTGGCGAGGAGCGTGAGGGTAGCGATGCGGTTGTTGAGGTTGGCGCCATTAGCCTTGGGCACGAGGCTTACGGTCGCCGTGGACACACCCGCAGCAAAATTGGCCACGCCGCTCACGGGCAAGTAATCGACGCCAGATTGGGCTGAGCCAGTAAGCGTGTAGCCGACTGAGATGGCCTTGGAAATATCCCCGACGCGATTGAGCGAAAAAACCACAGGCGAGGAGCCACGCGAGTCAGCCGCCGCAACGGAGGCAGAGACACCCACCGTCGAAAGTGTTTCAGACGAGAGGTCATATACTTCAACAAGCGAAACGCCGCCCGTGCCACCGACGCCAGCCACCTGGATCGTATAACTGCCGGGATTAAGATCGATTACAAGCGCCGCATCGCGCGAACCTTCAGCAAAAGGAAAAGCCCCAGCTTTGGCGAACGCAGCGGAGACGGTGGCGGTGTTTGCCGCGGTGCCGGCGGACCAATTATCATTGGAGCCACCGGAGATTATGACAGATTTGTCATTATAAATGGAAAAAACAGGATCGGCGATGGCGCCGCCTACTCCAAGCGCAGTTAGTGCAGGGCCGGCCGCACGAATCAGCAACCGACGCGGGCCGGTGCTAGGCGCGATGACAAGGCCAGAGATCAAGACGCCGTTGCCTGCGGCGACGACGGCGCGGGTCGAAAGATTGATTAGGCGCGCGGAGCCACTGATGTCGTAAACCTCCAGCAATCCAATTCCCGAGGTATTACCGACACCGCTGACCTGAGCGGTGTAAGTGCCGGGAGAAAGGGTGGCGACCAAGGCGGCATCGTTGGAACCATTCGCCGTGGTGGTACCAAGGGCAAAGGCGCCGGCGGCCGTGGTGGTGGCGGCCAGGACTGCTTGGTCGTTATCTGCTGAACTCCAGGTGTCATTCTGGAGTACGAGTTGGCCATCGCCGTTGTAAATACTGAGCGTGGGATTAGCTAAGAGGGTGTTAGTGGCGAGGCCGAAGCGCGCGAGCGAATAACCCACAGCTCGAACGAGAACTTTTTTGGGCGCACCGTCATTCACCACGAAGCCGGTGATCATGATATTTGCACCGGTACCGATCTGGCCGCGCGTAGAAAGATTAGCGAGACGCTGGTCATACTGGGCAGCGGAGGCAAAGTGGGGGCCGCAAAACAGGGCGGCGGAAACAAGACCGGCAAAAATCGAGGAAAGGCAGCGCGTTGATTTCATGATGGGGCTGGGATCAGGAGTATTAAGGCCCTTGGGGGTTAAGAGCTACTAGTAGGTGCTATGAGATAATGAATGAAAAAAAATCGGCCAAAGTCGAGACACAGATATGGGATCGTTGGATAAACCTCTACCTAACAAGGTAAAAGCGACGAACCGTTTAATCCAATAATCTATTTAGGACACCTGTCTTTATATTTGCGACAAAGCTTGGGTAGGCGTTGAACATTGCCCCAACACTCCTCCCTGCTCGCCCCACCCTCCTCCCCGCTCGCCTTCCCATCCATGATACCTCTTTCCTTTACCATGATCCCGCGCCGCTTAAAGTTGGCCAACATAGCCAGCGCCGCCAGCCTCCTATGCATCACCGGATCGCTGCAAGCCGAGGGGCCGTTTCGCAATCGCGACAACCCGAGCGCCAAGGATTCCGCCGAGGGCACCTACCCTGTGCCATATCAACTCCCCACCGTCGCCGAAGTCACGGCGGCGCTCACCCGCGTGCGCAGCTACCTCGAAGTCGCGGCCCCACTGCGTATCATCGACAGCAAAACGGGCCATGAGATCACTGATTTTTCCCAGCCTGTCGCTACCGCTGTCGCCGATCGAGGAGAAGCCGAGTTCGGGCCGCTCATGTATGAGATGGGGGTGGTCCACTCGGCGATGTTAAGCGCGACCGCGGTGACCGGCGACGCCCGATTCGCCGCCTACACGGCGAAACACCTCCAATTCATCGCCGACAAACTCCCCTACTTCCGCGCCAGCGCCGCACAGTTCGGCGCGGATAAAAACGGCTTCCGCTCCATCCTAGAACCGCGAGCTCTCGACGACAGCGGCTCGATGTGCGCGGCGCTCCTCCGCGCTCGCCATGCCCAGGTCGGGCCCGACCTCAAACCGGTGATCGAAACGTGGAGCGAGTGGATCGGCAAAAAACAATACCGCCTTATCGACGGCACCTTCGCCCGCCAACGTCCCCAAGCTCAATCACTCTGGGCTGATGACGCCTACATGGGAATCCCTGCACTCGCAGAGATGGGTCGTCTGACCGGAGATCGCGTGTGGTTCGACGACGCGGTGAGCAACGTCGCCACCATGACGACCCGTTTGTTTAACCCTGCCAAAGGTCTCTATGCTCACGGTTGGAACGCCGCCAACCCCGATGCACCACGCTTTTACTGGGGCCGCGCCACAGGTTGGATCGTCGTCGCGATGTGCGACCTGCTCGATGTATTGCCCACCGATCATCCGGGCCGCACCTTCGTTCTCGCGCAGTTACGCGCAACCTTGAAAGGTGTGGCCGAATACCAATCCGGCTCAGGCTTCTGGCATCAAATGGTGGATCGTAATGACTCGTATTTGGAAACCTCCGCGACGGCGATGTTCACCTATGGCATCGCTCACGCAGTCAACGAGGGCTGGATCAGCCCCACAACCTACGGCTCTATCGCGCAAGCCGGGTGGGTCGCGCTCAGCACCAAAATCAACGCCCAAGGCCAGATCGAGGGCACGTGCGTGGGTACGACGTACGCGAGCGACCAAATTTATTACTACAACCGGCCGCAGAGTGTGAAGGCGTTGCACGGCTACGGTACGACGATGCTCGCGGGCGTTGAAATGATCCGGATGTTAAAAAATCCGGCATTCACCATCGATTACAAGCTGCGCACGTATCACTACGTGCCGAAAGACGGCGGCGCGACGAGCTACCGAGAGCATAACTAAAAAAAGACGGCCGCGCGGCGCGGCTCCCGTCCCAAGAGCTCAACGGCCGCACCAGCCGCCGTCGACGGTCATAACGTGGCCGCTTAAGTAATCACTCGCCGCCGACGCGAGAAAGATAATCGCGCCTTCCATGTCACTGGGTTCACCCCAACGACCCGCAGGAATGCGACTAAGGATTTCCTTGGAGCGCACGGCGTCGGCTTGGAGCGCGGCGGTATTATCAGTGCGCATGTAGCCGGGCGCGATGGCGTTCACGTTAACGCCCTTCGAGGACCATTCGTTGGAAAGTGCCTTGGTGAGCTGGCCGACGGCGCCTTTGCTCGCAGCGTAACCGGGCACGGTGATGCCGCCAAAAAACGTGAGCAACGAAGCGATATTGATGATCTTGCCCGAGCCACGCACGAGCATGTGTTTGCCGGCTGCGCGACAGGCAGTGAAGACGCCGTTTAAATTGACGTCGATAACAGCATCCCAATCGGCGTCCGTATGTTCGGCCGCAGGCGCACGTTTAATAATACCAGCGTTGTTGACGAGGATATCGAGGTGCCCCTGCCAAGCGATCGCTTGCTGAATGAGACCCTGGACGGCGGCGCGGTCGCCTAGATCGGCTGCGATGGCATGAGCGCGCACGCCAAGATTAAGGGCGGTAATTTCAGCGACGACAGGAGCAAGTTTGGCGGCATCGCGGCCATTGATTATGACATCGGCTCCAGCGCGCGCGAGGGCGATAGCCATGGCTTTGCCGAGGCCTTGTGAGGAACCTGTGACGAGCGCGACTTTACCAGCGAGGCCGAATTTTTGCTGAAGGAAAAGAGACATAAAAAAACAGGAGTCGCGAAAAAATTAACGAAGTGACGCGATCGGCGCGGGATCCATGTCGGTGAAGATTTGGTTGTCGCCGCCCATAGCCCAAACGAAACGGTAAGCGCCGGTGCCGACGCCGCAGTGGATCGACCACGCAGGCGAGAGGACCGCTTCGCGGTCGCGCACAACCAGGTGGCGCGTAGCGTGCGGCTCGCCCATGAAATGCATCGCGATGTTATCTCCGAGATCAAAGTAGAGATAAATTTCCGTGCGGCGACTGTGCGTGTGCGGTGGCATTGTGTTCCAGATGCTGCCGGGTTCGAACTCCGTAAAGCCGAGGACGAGCTGACAGCTCTTGATGCCGTCGGGATGAATGTACTTCAGAATCGTGCGGCGATTAGCCTTGGTGACATCGCCGATAGGCGCGGCTGAGACGTCGGCGCGACGGGCGAGCACCGTGGGGTGTTTCGCATGGGCGGGCGTGCTGATGAAATAAAACTGGGCCTGGCCAGAGGTGCCGTTTTCAAGCGTGACGTCTTTTTCGCCGAGCCCGATGTAAAGACAATCAAGCGTGGCAAGCGTGTGCGCCACGCCGCCGACCCGAACAATGCCGGGACCCGCGCCGACGTTGAGAATACCGATCTCACGGCGCTCGAGGAAAAAGGAGGTGCCGATTTCCTTATCACTCGGAAGTCCAAGCGGCGCAGTGGTAGGTACGGCGGCGCCGACGATCATGCGATCAAGATCAGTGTAATGCGCGATGACGGCGTCGGGTTTGAAGAGCCCGCCGATATGAAAGGTCTCGCGGAGCTGATCGGTGGAGAGCGTGTTAGTCGCGGCTGGCGTGGGAAAATAATGAAGTTTCATGAAGGAAGATTAAGGCGCGGACGTTGGGGGTAGATTTATTTGGAAGCGACGGTGATTTTGATCGGTGAGGCGGCGCGCGTGGCGCAAACAGCAACGTAAGCGTTCCAGTCGGCCTGAGATTTAAATTCACCGGCTTTGCTCCAACCGGCGCCCGCGTAGTAGCGGAGCGGTTGGCCAGCAGTTGCCTTGGCGAGGATGAGCTCGTTAAGCGAGTCGGCGGTGAATCCGACAAAGGCGCCCGTGGGCATGATCAAAGCGGTGCCTAGTTCGCCATTGGTTTTTTGTGTCACCCATTGGGTGAGCGTACCCGTGGCAGCGGAGGAAGTGAGGGCGACGGAGGCGTCTTGGTTTTTATCGGCGGGAGTTTTATTTAGACCAATTGCGACAGTGATTTCCTTGGGGCCGCCGGCGGCGACGGTGAAAGTGCTCTCAATTTGGTCGAGGTTGTGGCCGGCATCGACGGTGAAGCGTTTCACTTCGGAAACTTGTGTGCCTGCGGCGTCCCAAGCGTCATAGGTTAGCTCGAACACGGTCCGAACGGGACCGTTGGTGATGACCTTCCAAGACTTGTAATTGCGGCCGACATAGAGAGTTTTTCCGTCCCAAACACCCGTGCCGCCACAACCGCGGGAAGGCCCGACTTGGTACATGTCCATGCCCTCGCCTTCGTCTTTATGGTAGTGGTCGTGGCCCTTATTATACCAGCGATCAACGATGAGGTAATTCACGCGCTTGCACCAAACGTCGAGACCGCTGGTGACGAGCACTTCTTTGGTCACACCGGGAACGGCGGGTGCGGCGAGCGCAGGTCCATAAGTGCGATGACCGATCTTGTCGTTTTCCCAGCCGAAGTCATCGAGGCGCTCCGGCACGTAACGACCAAAGGTCTTGATCGGAAACACTGGTGCAACGGTGTCGATTTTCTCGACGGTGAAGGTTGCGGATTTTTCGCCGGCAGCAAAATCGTGTTGGAAAATGAGTTCACCGTAGGCGATACCAACACCTTTAGGATCCTTGGCTTGCGGGGCGACGTTGGTGACTTGGTATGGCAGAACATGACCAGCGGAGTCTTTAACGGCGATGCGCTGGAGCATCGCGCCGGGCAGCGCGGCATTCACTTGCGACCATGGTACGACAACGGTTTCGGAGGGACGAGCGATGGCGAGGTCGTGCGTGACGGTGACGAGCATCTGCTCGGCGGCAGCCGACACAGAAACAGAAGCCAGAGCGGCGAGAGCGTGGAACACAGGTCGGAGTTTCATGATGATTAAAAAATAAGAGCTAAGTTGGTGGGACGGAGCTACGGAGGCAAAGAGCACGATGCTTATAAAGTTAAACGGCGAGGCAAAGTTTAAGGCTTAAATATCGGCGCGCGACGAGGTTGCCAGCCACTACCGAGCACGAACGCGGGGTTGCGATATTCGGAAATGAGCGCGTCGTCGCTCGGGGTCTGCAGTTGGCGCGAGGCCGAATGGCGACCACTTACCGGGAAGGGCTCACCATTGGGAGCGCGGCTGTTGTGCTCCCAAAATTGCAGATCAGCGGTGGCGCCGGGCGGCGTGCCGGCGGGTGCGGGTTGCAGTTGCCAGCCTACGGCGCCGACGGCGGGGCCGAGCACACAATCGACTAGGATGACCTCGCTGTGCGGAAAACGGTGCGGTTCGATGCGCGAGATAAAATTATCTGTGACGCCGGGTGCGCCTTCAAACGTGCAACGCACAAAAACAAAGCCGTGATTCGTGGCGGGGTTGCGAATCTGTGTGAAATACGCGCCGCTGCGCAGGGAGCGTGCGGTGCAATTCTCGAAAAACGACGGTCCAGTGCCCCACATGAAATCGACGTCACCCTCGATGAAACAGTTGGAAAGATAGGCCTGACCATTAATCTGGATCGTGTCTTGGAAGCTGTAGAAATCGACGTCCTTAATGATCGTGCGCGCGATGCTACTTCCGTTGACGATGAGCGCCTCGGCCTGCGTGCCGCCTTGCGGCGTAGTGTTATGGAGCGTGAGGTTGGCGAGGGTGAAATCGTTCACGCGATGCGCGAGGAACATCCCGCGCCGATAAATATTGCCGCCGCGCTTCGGGGCTTCGGCGCTGGGATTGGGTGTGCGGCCGGCGAAGGGATTGCCGCCGGAGCCGTTGAATTTGGCGTTATTGGGATACGCGAGGATCGTCGCGCGGCGGTCTTCGCCGAGGATCGTGACGCCGTGTTTGTCGGTGAAAAAGATGATCTCACGATACGTGCCTTTGCGGACGAAGATCGTGACTGGGGTGGTGTTGCCCGCGGGGATGTAATCGAGCGCGGCCTGCACGGTGGAAAAATCGCCGGAGCCATCGGCCGCGACGACGAGACGCGAGGCGCCTGGAGCAGGCCGGACGGACTTGGTCGTGAAGCACCATGCGCTGGGCGACTCGAGCGCGGTGAACGTTTCAGTCGAAATTTTAAGCGCACCTGAGTCGGCGGCGACGTAGTAGCAGTGGCCGTAGGCGAGCGCGCCTGGCGGCGGGAACAAGGTGACTTCGCGCTCGGTGATGAGAACGGTGTGATAGTTGTAATGATCGAGCCCGCCGATGGTCTTAGAGGCGACGGGCGCGGCGACGTCGAGCGTGGCGACGATGGCGTGCGTGGCCGCATCGTGGATGCGGAATTGGCCGGCGGCGCCGAGGATCGGTGGGGCGGGAAACGTGAGACGCAGCGGGGTGTCGGGGTTAACCGACGTTGCGCCATTGGCGGGGAAAAAATGTGTGGCGGTAAAGCTGGCGCGCGCGGCCGGCGCGAGGCCGACAGCCATGAAAACGACGATGAGAAGAAAGCGGGGCATGGGGCGACGGGGATTTTTGAAACAGAGAACGGCCGAGGTGGGCAGAAAAAAGCCGCGCGGTGGATTCCGCGCGGCTGAGAGGATCACAAGTCGAACGAGGGTTTAGAACGTGCCCTTCACGCCGATCGTGTATTGCACGCCGAATTCTTCGCGGCGATAGGTGCGACTCCAGCTCGGGGAGACCGGGCCGTAGCGCTGCGCGTCTTGGGCGACGTTGGTCAAGTTACGCGCGTTGACGAACACGCCAATGAGGTTCGTGAAGCGGTAGTTGAAGTTGATGTCGGTGTAGATGCGCGGCTTGAAGTATTCGAAGAAACCGTCGTCGGTGTGGGCGAGGCCGTTATAGGTGATGCTTTGTTGAGCGAGGCGTTGGCGGCCGCGGTAGTTCCAGTTCACCTGAGCGCCGAATTTATTCTTGTTGTATTTCACGCCCCAGCTGCCGCTGGCGGGAATGAAGTTACTGAAGTCGGCGAGGGTCGAGCCTTCGAGGTGCATCTGCTGGCCGTTGGCGTAGACGGTGAAATCCTTCGTCCAGGTGGGGAAGGCGTCGACGTCGAGGACTTGCGAGTAGTTGAACTCGACGCCGGAGACGCGGGCCGAGCCGACATTCGAGCGCGTGGCGACGGTCACGCTGGCAGAGGGATTCGTCGCGGCGGCCGAGGCGAGTAAGTTGGCTGCATCGGGGATGCCGAGGGATTCGAGGACCGCGAGCGTGGCGGTTTGCGGCACGCTGCCACCGACGAAGTCGCGGAAGTCTTTGCGGAAGGCGCCGACGGAGAACACGCCGGTCTTCGCGAAATAGTATTCGAGGGAGACGTCGTAGGCGTTGGTCTGCGTGGGCTTGAGCGCGGAGTTTACCGTGGTGATAGCATAGGTACCGGTGACCAAGCTCGTGTCGGGCAGCGTGGTGCTTGGGATGATGTTACCCAAATCAGGCCGGCCGATCGAGCGGGCGTAGGCCGCGCGGGCGACGATATTGTGAGTGACGTTGTAGGACGTGTCGAAGCTCGGGTAGTAGCCGTCGTAAGACTTCGAGCGGATGTCGCCACGGTCTTTGTACTGGGCGGCGGCGCGAGCGGCGACGTCGGGATTCAACACCTGCTGGCCGGCG
>CANGCX010000014.1 GCA_947452315.1 Opitutia bacterium
ATAAATTAAATGTGCAAGCGATGGGGGTTCTAGTCGGTACCGTCGAGTTTGTCGTTAAGTAAACACCTCTGCGGGATGCAAATGTAACCCCGCTGTCACAAACCACCATGTCGACTGCAGCGAAGCTGCGTTAGAGCGAAAATCTCTCGCTTGCCCGCATCGCCAGCCGCGCTCAGCTTCCAGCTCAAAGTTCATGTCGTTTCCCTCCCTTCCTGCGCTCCTCGGCTCCCGCGAGCTCCATCCCGCTGACCTCGCCCGCGATCCCATCACGGCTTTACTCCGCATCTATGCATGGATGCACGTCGCGCGCACCAGTGATAACCGCATCCTCGATCTTTTTCGCCAGGGTCTAATCAAAGGTACCGTCACAGGTGGCCAAGGTAATGAAGGACTCGTGGTTCCGCTCGCTCTGCTCGCCGACAAGTCCACCGATGTTATCTCATTTTCACATCGCGGTTACGGTGGCCATCTCGTCTGGAGCGGTCACCTCTGCGATCATCTCAACCAGTATTTCGCCAACGCTGGCAGCCCAACCCTCGCACGCGAGGGCAACATCCACCATGGCGACCCCGCCGCGCGGTCCTTGCCCATGATCAGCCACCTTGGCGCCATGCTCAGTAACGTCGTGGGCGCGACCGATTCCCAACGTCGCCTCGGCCGCCCCGCGATAGGCTTGGCATTCTTTGGCGACGGCAGCTCGAGCACCGGTGATGTCCATGAGACGTTGAACCTCGCCTCACTCCTTTCACTGCCCATTCTCTTCGTCGTCGAAAATAATCGCTACGCGTACTCTACGCCCGTCGCCGAACAATTCGCCGGTAACGCCGAACTCTGGCAACGCGCTGCCGGCTACGGCATTGAGGGTTTCGCGCTCGACACCACCCTCGACGTCGCCGCCACCGCTAGCACTTTTGCCGCCGCAATCGAAAAGGTCCGCACCACCTCTCGCCCACTCCTCATCGAGGCCCACACGCTGCGCCTCCGCGGCCACGCGGCCTACGACACGGGCGACTACCTCAAACCCGGCGAAGCCGAGGGGTTCTTCGCCCGCGACCCGCTCCCTAAACTCCGTGCGCAGCTTGTAGCCACACACGGCGCTGCCCACCTCGACTTACTCGACTCAGAGCTCAACGCTTTCATCGAATCGTCCATCAATGTCTCCCTAGCCATCCCTCGCCCCACCGCCGATGCGGCCGCGATGCTAGCAGATGTTTTCGCCCCAGCGAGCGCCCCGCTCCCGTGGAAACCCACGCCCGCCACGCCGCAAAATCTCAACGCCGCCCAAGCCCTCAATCTTGGCCTACGCAAAATTCTCACCGAACGCCCGGAATCCTTGGTTCTCGGCCAAGACATCGGCACCTACGGCGGCGCTTTCAAAGTTACGGAAGGTCTCCTCGCCGATTTTGGCCGCCCACGCGTGTTCAACACCCCCCTGGCCGAAAGCGCCTGTACCGGCTACGCCATCGGCCTCGCACTCAACGGCCACCGCCCGATCGAGGAATTTCAATTTTCTGATTTCGTCACCGAGGCCGCCACGCAAATCACCCTCAACGCCGCCACCTACCGCTTCCGCTCGGGAGCTGCCGTGCCCATGGTGTTGCGCCTTCCCACCGGCGGCGGCCTCACTTTCGGCTCATTCCACTCGCAGGAACTCGACTCGTTTCTACTCGCGATGCCTGGCCTAAAAGCCCTTTACCCGAGCACGCCGCAAGACGCCTTCAACGCCCTCCTCGCCGCCTATGAGGACAATAACCCCGTAATCCTCTTCGAGCACAAGGCTCTCTATCGCCGCGGCAAAGCCCCCGTCACTTGGGACCCCAATTACCGTGATGTCTGGTCGCCGAAAAAACTTCACGCCGGCGACTACGCCACGCTCCTCACCTACGGCGACATGGTCCACCTCGCCGAGGAGGCCGCTGCCTACTTCGCCGCCGAATACGAAATCACCCTCGAGGTCTTCGATCTCCGCGCCCTCGCTCCGCTGCGCCTCGACCCCATCGAAGCCTCCCTTCAAAGCACCGGCCGCCTCATCGTCCTGCATGAAGGCCGCCGCACCCACGGCTTCGGCGCCGAACTCGTCGCTCGCCTCACCGAGAAACACTTTTCTGCGATGAAGGCTGCCCCGCTGCGCATCGCTTCGCTCGATTTACCCGTGCCCTTTGCCCCCGAGCTCGAACAGGCCTTCCGCCCCACCAAAGATAAAATCATCGAGCGCATCACAGAGTGGATGGGGTGATTTTTCGCCGTATAAAAATCTAGGGTTTTCCTATGTCCCAATCGAAAGCCGGCCCCCGCAAATCATCCCGCCCAACCGCGGCCCGTTGGGCCCGCATTCGCCTCTTCGCCATGGATGTCGACGGCATCCTCACCGATGGCACCGTTCTCATCTCTTCGGACGGCACCGAGGCCAAACGCTTCTCCATTCTCGACGGCCTAGGCCTTGCCCGCCTCCGCGACGCCGGCCTCCCGCTTGCATGGATTTCCGGCCGCGCGTCCGGCGCCACCGCCGCCCGCGCCACCGAGCTTAAAATCCCCCACCTCATTCAAGGCCGCTCTGATAAACTCGCGGCCCTCACCGAGCTCGCCACCCAACTCAACCTTCCCCTCTCCGCCTGCGTTTATATGGGTGACGATGTGATCGACGTGCCCGCCATCCGCGCTGCCGGGATTGGCGTCAGCGTACCCGGGGCCATCGCGGAAGCCCGCACCGCGGCCGACTACGTCACGAAACGCGAAGCCGGCCTGGGCGCCGTCCGGGAAATCTGCGACCACCTCCTCGCCGCTCGCGGGAACAAACCTCGCCGCTAGAGCACAATTGCTCTCCCCTTTCTAAGTGCTCCGGCCTGCTTCAATTTTCTGGTTTCTCTTACTCCTCGCGAGCCTGACGCGCGCGGCCGAGCCCACACGCACCGTCCAACCCGTAATCGCCAAAAATTGGAGCCTTCCCCTCTTCACCAAAGAGGGCCACCGCAGCATGACGCTCCGAGGCAGCGAGGCGCGCACATTTAGCGCGGAACGCATCGACATCATCGATCTCAATATCACTACCTTCAACGGTGACGCTGCCGCAAAAGTCGACTCAATCCTGCTCTGCCGCGAACTTGCCAGCTTCTTTCCGAACGAAAAAGTTGTCCGCGGCGAATCTAGCGTCCGCCTCGTGCGCGATGACCTAGAAATCACTGGCGAACAATGGACCTACGACCACGCCGCCAAAAAAGTTTCCCTCGGCCGCCACGCTCGCATAACCTTTAAGGCGCAGTTGCCCGACATCCTCAAATGACGCTTCGCTCGCTCCTCTCCCTCCTCGCCGCGCTCAGTGTTGCGCCCGCTGCCCTCCGCGCTCAAACGGCCGCGCCCGAGCCTGCAAAAGAAACGATCATCGAATGCGCCGGCCTCGCCGAGACCACCAGCACCGAAACTGAAAGCATCGCCACTTTCCGCGACCGCGTCGTAGTCACCGCCAGTAATCTCAAACTCACCTGCGATTACCTCAAAGTCGTCACCTCCCGCAAAGGCGACCCCAAGGCCATCATCGGCAAACAAAGTTATTTTAAATCCCTTATCGCCACCGGTCACGTCCGCCTCGTGCAGAGCGACCGCATCGCCACCTGCGGTCGGGCCGAGATTTTCCCCGACGAAGATCGTGTTGTCCTCAGCCGCGAAGCAAAGTCTGAGCCTTTCCCATCCGTCACCTTTGATAAAACGGTCATGACCGGCCCGCGCATGATCCTCTACCGCGGTCAGCGCCGGGCCGTGGTCGAACCCGAGGACGGCGTCGGCGTCCGTCTCACCGGCCCCACGATCAAAGACCTCGGTTTCGAAAAACTAAAACCCACTCCAGGGCTCACCCCCGCGCCGAAATCCGCCACTCCTAGCACAACGGCCGAGTCGCCCAAATTAACCCCATGAGCGACCCCGCCCCCACGAGCCCGCGCTCCGAGATCATCACCCAGGGTCTCGTTAAAACGTTTGGGGCCCGCACCGTCGTCGATGGCGTCAGCCTACGCGTGAGCGCCGGCGAGATCGTCGGTCTACTCGGACGCAACGGCGCGGGTAAGACTACGGCGTTTTACATGGTCGTAGGCCTTGTGCCTGCCACCGCCGGAACGGTTTTTCTCGACGGCCACGACCTCACTCGCCTGCCCATGCACGAGCGCGCCCGCCACGGCATCGGTTACCTCCCGCAAGAAGCCTCCGTCTTTCGCAAACTCACCGTCGAGGAAAACATCCTCGCCATCGTCGAAGTGATCAACGTCCCTCGCGCCGAGCGTGCGGCCCGCGTCGCGCACCACCTCGCCGAACTCTCGCTCACGCACCTCGCCAAACAAAAAGCCTTCACGCTCTCGGGCGGCGAACGTCGTCGCCTTGAAATCGCCCGCGCCCTCGTCACCCGGCCGAAGTTCCTCCTCATGGACGAACCTTTCGCCGCGATCGATCCTATCTCCGTCGCCGAGGTACAGAAAATTATTCTCGAACTGAAAACCCGCGGCATCGGCGTTATTATCACCGATCACAACGTCCGCGAGACGCTCCGTATCGTCGACCGCGCCTACCTTCTCGAGAAAGGCAAAGTCCACTTTGAGGGCACCGGCGAAGAACTCATCAAAGACGATCAAGCGCGCAAATTTTACCTCGGCGAAGATTTTAATATGTAACGCCCCCAGAACAGCCGCCCACTATCATCACCGCATTCTTGACGGCCCCTCGCGAATAAACGGACAAACCATTCCCCATGCAAAAAGCCATCCAAGGCATCACCGTCGCGCATTTTTTCGAAACCTATCGCGAAAAACTCAAAATGGAGCTAGTTACCGGTGAAGTCGGTCTACACCGGCTCATTCGCGAGGGGAGCATTAATCGGCCGGCCCTAGCCCTCACCGGCTTCTTCAAATATTTCGCGCACCGCCGCGTCCAAGTCCTCGGCGCCGCCGAGATGAACTACCTGAAGACCCGCTCTCAAAAAAACCAGGCCGAGACCTTTCGAAAAATGATCAAGGCCGGCGCCCCCTGTCTGATCCTCACGCGCAATTTTAACCCCACCGAGGCGATGCTCCTCGTCGCCCAAGAGTTGGATTTCCCTCTTATCCGCACGACGATGATCACGATGAACTACATCAATCTCGCGACGCTCTGCATCGACAACGAATTTGCTCCTTCCTCGACCGAACACGCCACCACCCTCGACATCAAAGGCGTCGGCGTAATGCTCCGCGGCGATTCCGGCGTCGGCAAAAGCGAATGTGCCCTCGCTCTCATCGAGCGTGGCCACTCTCTCGTCGCCGACGATCTCACGATCATCAAGCTCCTCGACGAACGCGAACTCATGGCCTCCAGCCGCCTGCTCAACCGCGGCTACATGGAATGCCGCGGCATCGGCATCATCAACATCGCCGAGATGTTCGGCATCAAATCCATCCGCCTCGAGAAACGCATCGACTTAGTCGTCTCTCTGCGCGAGTGGACTCCTGAAGTTATCGAAGAACGCACGGGCCTCGAGGAAAACTACTACGAAATCCTCGGCATGCGCGTGCCTCACGTAGAACTCTACGTGCGACCAGGCCGCGACATCGCCCGCCTCGTTGAAGTGGCTGCCCTCACCCAAGCCCTCAAAAAAATGGGCCACGACCCCGCACGCGATTTCAACGACCGCCTCATCGCCTTCATGTCGAAACAGACCGCCGCCCCGGTCACCAAAATCAAGCCCACCGAACGCGAAGAACGCGCGCCCGGCTCCTAAACCGCACGCGCTTTCAAACCGACTTCGCGCCGCGCTCGACACCGCCCACTCCCGTCGTTCCGCTCTTCCCTTATGTCCACTTCCCGCTTCGACGGCCGCAGCCCCAACCAACTCCGCCCGATCACCTTTGAGGCCGGCATTGCCCCGCACGCGACCGGCTCCGTCCTCGTCTCTTTCGGCGCCACTCGCGTCATCTGCGCAGCCACGATCGAACCCGGCGTACCAAGCTGGATGAAACAGCAAAAAGTCCCTGGCGGCTGGCTCACCGCCGAGTACTCGATGCTCCCGTATTCCACCCTCGAGCGTAAATCACGCGACATCTCTCGCGGCAAAATCGACGGCCGCACCGTCGAGATCCAACGCCTCATCGGCCGCTCACTGCGCGCCGTCATCGATCTTAATAAGCTCGGCCAAAACACGCTCTGGCTCGATTGCGACGTGCTCCAAGCCGACGGCGGCACCCGCACCGCCTCGATCACCGGCGCCTACCTCGCCGCTAGACTCGCCGTCCAAAAGTTGATCGACGCCAAAAAAATCGCCGAGAACCCGCTTCTCGATTCCGTCGCCGCCATCAGCACCGGTATTTTTAACGGCCAAGCGCTCCTCGATCTGAACTACATCGAAGACAAAGACGCCGAGGTCGACGCCAACATCGTCATGACCGGCCGCGGCCAATTCGTAGAAGTTCAAAGCAGCGGCGAGGAAACCACCTTCTCGGGCGAACAACTCCAAGCCTTGCTCGCCCTCGCGCAAACTGGACTAAAAGAACTCTCCGCACTGCAGACCGCCTTTCTCACGCAACAGTTGCTGAAGTTTTAAGCCGCCTCTTCCCCATAACCGGCGCCCGGCTCGCCCGTTACTTCGACCCGCCTCCGCACTTTCTGCGTACGGCGGGTTTTATTTTTTAACGATAGGTTTGGCCTCGGCTTTGACCGCGCCAAAAGCCCCCTCTTCCGATGCCCGTACAAAACCTTCCGTCACGCTTTTAAGCTCCTCCCAGCGCGCGCGGATTTTTTTGGCTTCGTCTTTAGTGATCACGCTATCGGCCGAGGAGATCGCAATCGTCGCCAACATATCGGCAAATTCCTGCACGATCCCGTTGGTCATCGGAATCAAGGGTTGATTCGGCGCCAGTTGTTCCGGATTGCGGATAAAAAAACCGTCCGCTTGCTGCGCCACCCACTGCGCAATCCGTTCATCGCGCGTACTGCGGATTAATTGGCCGACTCGATCTAGGGGATTATTCGCCCCGCCTCCCGCATCCACTTCAGGCAACTCCGCCCACTTATAAATCAGCGAGAGCGAGAGTTGCAGATCGGCGGCGACCTGCTTCGCGCTCGTTTTTTTGAGAACTTCCCGGATGACTTCGTGCGATTCCATGACGGAAACGAGGCTACCGGAGCATTAGCTAAACGCAATCCTGCGCGCACCCGCTCTTACAAGACGTGCTGACTACCCCCGGCCCCGTTTTTGTGCGTGCCACGCCCCGCTTCATTCTGCCAGACCTACCGACCAACTTTCCCCGCATGAACATCCACGAGTATCAGGCCAAAGCCCTCTTTGAGAAATTCGGCGTCGCTGTGCCCAAGGGCACCACCGCCACTAGCCCCGAGACCTTCGTCACCGCCCTCGGCGCCCTCCCCGAGGGCCCGACCATGGTGAAATCCCAGATCCACGCTGGCGGGCGCGGTAAAGGCACCTTCACCAATGGCTTCAAGGGCGGCGTAAAATTCTGCAAAACCAAAGCCGACGCCCTCGCCATGGCTGGCAACATGCTTGGTCAGACCCTAGTAACCGCCCAGACCGGCCCCGCCGGTCGCAAGGTCCAAACGATCTATTTCACCGTCGCGAGCGACATTAAGAAAGAATACTACCTAGCCATTCTTCTCGACCGCGCCACCTCGCGCCCCGTCATCGTCGCTTCCACGGAAGGCGGCATGGATATTGAGACCGTCGCCCACGATACCCCGGAGAAACTCTTTAAAGTCCTCATCGACCCGGCCTACGGCATCGCCGACTTCCAGATTCGCGACCTCATCACCAAGCTCGGCCTCGCCGGCGCTGAAGCCAAGAACGCCGCCAAACTCATCCGCAACCTTTACACAATGTTCTGGGAAACCGACGCCGCCATGGTCGAGGTCAACCCACTCATCACCACCCCCACCGGCGAGGTCCTCGCCCTCGACGCCAAGGTCTCCTTCGACTCCAACGCCCTTTACCGCCACCCCGAGATCGTCGCCCTGCGCGACCTCAACGAGGAAGACCCCAAGGAAATCGAGGCCTCGAAATATTCTCTTAGCTACATCGCTCTGGACGGCAACATCGCCTGCCTAGTCAACGGCGCCGGCCTAGCTATGAGCACGATGGATATCATCCAGCACTTCGGCGGCACCCCGGCTAACTTCCTCGACGTCGGCGGCGGCGCCTCCAAGGACCAAGTCATCGCCGCATTCAAAATCATCCTGGGTGATCCCAACGTTAAAGGTATCCTTGTTAATATCTTCGGAGGCATCATGGACTGCAACGTCATCGCCACGGGCATCGTCGAAGCCGTCAAAGAAGTCGGCCTCAAACTGCCCCTCGTCGTACGCCTCGAAGGCAACAACGTCGTAGCCGGTAAAGCCACCCTCGCTGCCTCAGGCCTTGCCCTCGTCTCCGGCGACACGATGGCCGACGCCGCCCAAAAAATCGTCAAACTCGTCGCTTAAACTTCCGCGCCCCCACTCCCATGGCCATTCTCATCACTCCCGAAACGAAGATCATCGTTCAAGGCATCACCGGCGACTTCGGCGGTCGTCACGCCAAGCTCTCCCTCGACTACGGCACGCAAGTCGTCGCTGGCGTCACCCCCGGCAAAGGCGGACAATTCTTTGAATACGGCGCCCACAAAGTGCCCATCTACAACTCCGTCGCCGATGCCGCCAAAGCCACCGGCGCCACCGTCTCCGTCATCTTCGTCCCACCCCCATTCGCCGCTGACGCCATTCTTGAGTGCGTCGACGCCGGCCTCGACCTCGCCGTCGCCATCACCGAGGGCATTCCGATCAAAGATATGATCCGCGTGAAACGCGCCATGACCGGCGCCAAGACCCGACTCGTTGGCCCCAATTGCCCCGGCATCGTCACACCCGGCACCGGCAAAGACTCCTTCGGTGGCTGCCGCATCGGCATCGCCCCCGGCTACATTCACAAAAAAGGCCACGTCGGCGTCGTCTCCCGCTCAGGCACGCTCACCTACGAAGCCGTCTTCCAACTCACCTCCAAAAACATCGGCCAAACCACCTGCGTAGGTATCGGCGGTGACCCAGTTAACGGCACCAACCACCTCGACGTCATCAAGCTGTTCAACGCAGACCCCGAGACACACGGCATAATCCTCATCGGTGAAATCGGCGGTAACGCCGAGGTCGAAGCAGCCCGCTGGATCAAGGCTAACTGCAAAAAGCCCGTCGCTGGCTTTATTGCTGGCGCAACCGCACCAGCTGGTCGTCGCATGGGTCACGCCGGCGCGATCGTCGGGGGAGCCGAGGACACTGCTGCCGCCAAAATCGCCGTATTTAAAGAATGCGGCATCGAAGTTGCCGCAACGCCGTCCGATATGGCCGACGCCCTCCTCCGCGCCGCTAAAGCCAAAGGCGTGACGCTCACCTAAACGGAATCCAAAATTGCGTTTCTTTTCAGGGCCGCGTCACCACGCGGCCCTTTTTATTTTTTAGCCCTCCGCCGACTTGCGCCGGAATTTCAGGCGCACGCGGTCCAGCCAGAGGTATACGACCGGGACCGTATAAAGCGTCAGCAACTGACTCACCACCAAGCCCCCCACGATCGCAAGCCCGAGCGGGCGGCGCAATTCCACGCCTTCACCCGCGGCCAATACTAAGGGCAGCGCGCCCAGCAAGGCCGCGAAATTCGTCATCAAAATCGGCCGTAAGCGCATCTGCGCCGCTTCGAAAATCGCCGCTCGCGGTGTAAGCGCGTTGCGCCGTTCCGTATCAATCGCGAAGTCGATCATCAAAATCGCGTTCTTCATCACGATACCGATGAGCAAAAATAATCCGAGCAACGCGATCAGCGTAAATTCAGTCCCCGTTAAGCGCAGCGCTAGCAACGCCCCGAGTCCCGCCGAGGGCAGCGTCGAGAGAATCGTCAGCGGATGAATCAAGCTTTCGTAAAGAATGCCCAACACCAAATACACCGCGACGAGCACCCCAAGGATCAATAACGGCTGCGCCTGCAGGCTTTTTTGAAAACCCTGCGCAGCACCTGAAAGCTCAGTTTGAATTTCCGTCGGCAATAAAATTTTACCCATCGCTTTATCGATGGCGGCCAACGCTTGTTCGAGCGAAACATCCGGAGCGAGAGCGAAGCCGATGTTCTCCGCCGCGAACTGGCTGCGATGCCGCACCCGGTCATCCACGAGCGAATAATCGTACCGCGTAAACGCCGAGAGCGGGACTTGCTCACCGTTGGCGCCGATGACCTGGACTTGTTTTAGCACCGCCGGATCAGCCGTGTACTGCGGCGCTAGTTCCATGATCACGCGGTATTGATTCAACCGATCGTACAGCGTCGCGATCTGACGCTGGCTAAACGAACTATTGAGCACCGAGGTTACCATCTGCATATCGACGCCGAGCCGGCGCGCCGCCTCGCGGTCGATCGTGAGCATCACCCGCGTCGTACCGCCCTCAGAAGGTGCATCGATGTCGGTCAATTCCGGCAACTCCCGCAGCGCCGCCGCAATCTTTGGCGTCCACTCGCGCAGCAGCGGCATCTCCGCCGACATTAAACTCAAACTGTAAGAGGTGGAATCCGACATGCGCGGCGAATCAATATCCTGTGCACCGAATAGATAAAGCTGCGCCCCCGCGACGATCGGTGCCGTGGCGCGGATGCGATTAACCACGTCGTTGGCGGAAATTTTTCGCTCAGCCAATGGCTTGAGCCGAATCGTCAGGCGCGCATTACCCAAACCGGTCGCACCCCCTGAAGTGCCAATCACATCTGAAATCGCGGGATCCGCCAAAAGATGTCGCCGGAAGACCTCAACTTTCGGCTGCATCACCTGGAAGGAAAATGCATCATCACCGCGCACAAATCCCTGCAACGTGCCCGTGTCTTGCTGCGGCAAAAAGCCTTTCGGGATGGCGATGTAGAGCGAGACGTTGAGCGCGATCGTGCCGAGTAAAATGATCAACGTGAGCGTCGCGTGCTCCAGTACCCACGCGAGCGTGCGAGCGTAGCCATTTTTCAAGGCTTCGAAAGCAGCCTCGGTCCAACGACGAAATCCACCAATGGGCTGCGAGCCATGCCGCACCAAAATTCGCGCGCACAAACTCGGCGTCAACGTGAGCGAAACAACTAAAGAGACCAACATCGCCGCCGCGAGCGTGATCGAGAATTCGCGGAATAGTTTTTCCACCAACCCGCCCATAAATAAAATCGAAACAAATACCGCCACGAGCGACAGATTCATCGCCAGCAACGTAAAGCCGACTTCACTCGAGCCTTTCAATGCCGCACGAAACGGCGAGAGCCCACGCTCAATGTGTCGCGAGATATTTTCCAGCACCACAATCGCGTCGTCCACCACCAGGCCCGCCGCCACGATCAGCGCCATGAGCGAAAGGTTGTTCAGCGAAAAACCATACAGATACATGATCGCCAACGTACCGATCAGCGAGACCGGGATCGCCAGACACGGTATCAACGCCGCGCGCGCACTACCGAGAAAAAGAAACACGACGAGCATCACCAGGCCGGAGGCGATCGCCAAGGTCTTCTGCGATTCGCGCAACGTACCGCGAATGCCCGGCGAGCGATCCATCACGACATCTAGCCCTGCGTCCACTGGCACAAGAGCGCGTAATGCGGGCAACTGCGCGTTAATGGCGTCAATCGTAGCGATGATGTTAGCCCCGGGTTGACGGCTGATAAGGAGCGTCACCGCCGGCCGGCCGTTGTGAAATCCGCTGCTGTAACGATCTTCGATAGAATCCGTGATCGTAGCGACATCGCCGAGTCGCACCGGCGCCCCGTCGCGATAGCGGATAACCAGATCGTGATACTCCGATGCGTGGCGCAGTTGGCCGCTCAACTGCACTTCCCATTGGCGGTCACCCGCCTCGACCACACCGCGGGGACGCACGGAATTGGTCGCACTGATCGCCCGCCGCACTTCATCAAGCGCGATGCCGTAATGCGATAAAGCATGCGGATTGAGTTGCACCCGCACCGCCGGCAACGAACTACCGCCGACGGAGACTTCCCCCACACCGTTGATCTGCGCGATTTTTTGCGCGAGCACCGTGACCGCGAGATCGTAAAGGTCGCCGGGAGCCAAATTCGGCGAATTCAATGCAAGAGCCATGATCGGCGCCTGCGAGGGATTGGATTTCTTAAACGTCGGGTTGCCCGGCATGCCCGAGGGCAACTGACCGCGCGCAGCATTAATTGCCGCCTGCACGTCACGTGCGGCGCCGTTAATATCGCGCCCAAGCGCAAATTCTAACGTGATACTCGTAGAGCCCTGCCGGCTGTCTGAATATATTCCGCTCACGCCCGCAATCCCGCCGAGCGCGCGCTCAAGTGGCGCCGAGACACTCGCCGCCATCGTATCCGGACTCGCGCCCGGTAACGAAGCGTTGACGCGGATGGTCGGGAAATCGACCTGCGGCAACGGCGATACCGGCAACAACCCATACGCGAGCACGCCCACCAGCACGAGCGCGACCGCGATCAAGCCGCTCGCCACGGGACGCCGAATAAAAGGACGCGAGAGGTTCATCACGAAACATCCACCGCAGCGCGCGGTTTGACCAAACGGGCCCGGAGTCGGTCAAAATAAAGATAAACCACCGGAGTCGTGAATAACGTGAGTACTTGGCTCACAAGCAGTCCGCCGACCATCACGAGGCCTAGCGGTTGCCGCAACTCGGCGCCAGAGCCCGACGAAAACATTAATGGCAAGGCGCCGAAAAGCGCCGCAAGTGTTGTCATCAAAATCGGCCGAAACCTTAGCAACGCCGCTTGATGAATGGCTTTCTCAGGCGACAACCCTTGGCGGCGCGTCGCCTCTAGCGCGAAATCCACCATCATGATGCCGTTTTTCTTCACCAACCCGATGAGCAAAATAATACCGATGATCGCGATCATATCTAAAGGCCGGCCCGTAATCCACAATGCCAGCAATGCACCCACCGCAGCCGAGGGCAGCGTAGAGAGAATCGTGATCGGATGAATCAAACTCTCGTACAAGACACCAAGCACGATGTACATCGTCACCACCGCAGCCAAAATCAGCCACAAGGTACTAGAAAGCGAAGAGCGAAACGCGCGTGCCGCACCTTCAAAACGCATCTCAATCGCCGGCGGTAACTCAACGGTACGCACCGTACGCTCGATCGCCGCGACGGCGTCACCCAGTGAGGCCCGCGGTCCAAGATTGAAAGAAACACTGACCGAAGGGAATTGCCCAACGTGATTGATAAGTAGCGTCGTCGGCCGCTCGCTCACCCGCGCAATGCTCGACAACGGTACCGGTTGACCGTTGCGCGTGCGCACAAAAAGCGAGGTCAACGCCTCTGGCCCCTTAGAGAGGCGTGGATCGATTTCCATGACCACGCGGTATTGGCTCGCTTGGGTGAAGAGCGTCGAAATCTGCCGCTGCCCAAATGCACTGTACAGCGTGTCGTCGATATCCGCCATCGTCACGCCCAGCCGACTCGCGGCATCGCGGTCGATTTCCAAAAATGCCTGCAGCCCACGATTCTGTAAGTCGCTCGCAACATCAGAAAGCGCGGGAGCTTCTTCAAGGGCCGCGATCAACTGCGGAACCCACTCCTGCAATAACTGCTCATCAGGACAGGTGAGCGTAAATTGAAACTGCGTGCGGCTCACGCGATCCTCAATCGTGAGTTCCTGTACGGGCTGAAAATACGCCGTGATGCCAGAAACCTCACGCACCGCCACGCGCAGTCGGTCGATAATCTGATTCGCCGTTTCACGACGCTCTTGATGCGATTTCAAATTAACCAACATCCGGCCGCTGTTGAGCGTGGCATTGGTCCCGTCCACTCCGATAAACGACGAGAGGCTGCGCACGGTCGGATCTTCGAGAATTTTAGCCGCGAGTGCCTGTTGCCGTTCGGCCATCGCGGCAAACGACACGGATTGCGGAGCGTCGGTCACAACTTGGATCGCGGCGTTGTCTTGCACCGGGAAAAAGCCTTTCGGCACGATCACATAAAGCCCTGCCGTCACGAGCACGGTGCCGATCGTGACGCCAAGCGTGAGCCGCTGGTGTAGCAACACCCAGTCGAGCCAGCGGCCGTAGCGCGCGATGACCGCGTCGAGAAATCCGGGCGCCGCATGGGCATGCGCGTCAGGCGCGGGCAACATGCGCGCGCACATCATCGGCGTGAGTGTGAGCGAAACGAGCAACGAAATCAGAATCGAAACCGCCAAGGTGATCGCGAACTCGTGAAACAAGCGTCCGACAACATCGCCCATGAAGAGCAACGGGATCAAAACCGCGATGAGTGAGATCGTGAGCGAAACAAGCGTAAAGCCAATCTGCGCGGCACCTTTGAGCGCCGCTTCCATTGGCCCGTCACCTTCTTCGCGATAGCGCGCGATATTTTCGAGCATCACGATCGCATCATCCACGACGAAGCCCGTCGCAACCGTCAGCGCCATGAGCGTGAGAATGTTGAGCGAATAACCCGCTAGGTACATCACCCCAAACGTGCCAATCAACGATAACGGCACCGCGATGCTGGGGATGATAGTTGCCGCAACGTTGCGTAAAAAAATAAACGTCACCAACACCACCAGCAACACGGCGAACACGAGCTCGTGTTCCACCGAGCGCACCGAGGCACGGATACTCTGGGTGCGATCCGTGAGTACCACCAGCTCCGCCGCTGACGGCAGGCTCGCTTCAAGTTGCGGCAAAAGCGCACGCACACGGTCCACGACTTCAATCACGTTGGCTCCAGGTTGGCGTTGAACGTTGATCAAAACCGCCGGTAAATGATCGGCCCATGCGGCGAGGCGGCGGTCTTCGGAGGCGTTCTCGATTTGGGCCACATCGCCGAGTCGCAGCGGTGCTCCATCGCGCCAGGTAATGATAAGATTGCGAAATTCTTCGACCGAGCGGAGCTGGTCGTTGGCATCCATCAGGATCGTGCGGATCGGGCCGTCGAAGCTGCCTTTTGGCTGATTCACACTCGCCGCGTTGATCGCGCTACGTACATCGGACAAGTTCAACCCACGCGCCGCCAACGCGCCGGGATTGATCTGCACGCGGACCGCTGGGCGTTGGCCGCCGGCGAGGCTCACCATGCCCACGCCGGGAATCTGCGCAAGTTTCTGCGCGATGCGCGTGTCCACAAGATTGTGCACCTGCGGCAACGGCAACGTCGCCGAGGTCACCGCAAGCGTGAGGATCGGTGTGTCGGCAGGATTAACTTTACGATAAATCGGCGGCGCCGGGAGATCGTTGGGGAGCAGATTGCTCGCAGCGTTGATGGCCGCCTGAACTTCTTGTTCCGCTACAGCCAATGAGACTTCGAGCGAGAACTGCAACGTGATCACCGAGGAACCGCCCGAGCTCGACGAGGACATTTGGTTCACACCGGGGATTTGGCCGAAGCGGCGCTCAAGTGGCGCAGTGACCGAACTCGCCATGACCGTCGGGCTGGCACCGGGATAAAAAGTGAAGATCTGGATCGTCGGAAAATCGACCTGCGGGAGCGCCGAGACCGGCAGCAAGCGATAAGCCATGATGCCCGACAGCAACAACGCGACCATGAGGAGGCTCGTCGCCACCGGTCGCAGAATAAACGGACGTGAGGGATTCATCCTTACTTGGTGGCCCCGCCCTTGCCGCCTTTACCGCCCTTGCCCGAGCCCTTCGTCATGCCGCCGGGCGCCATGGGCGGCGGAGGATTTTGGCCATCTTTTTCGACCATGATTACGAGGCGGCCTTCGCGCAGTCGATCCACGCCTTCAATGACCACGCGCTCGCCGCCCTCGAGGCCCTTCGCAATGGATTGCATAGATCCATCTGAGGGCCCGATAACGATGTCGCGCACTGTGGCCTCATTTTTTTCGTTTACTAAAAACACATAAGTGCCGCGCGAACCGAATTGGACCGCGGCGCTGGGGATCACAACCGCTTTGGTCAACGTGCGCACCCGGAGCCGGACATTGACGAATTGATTGGGGAACAGGCGTTCATCGGCGTTGGGAAATTCGGCCTTCAAGCGCAGCGTGCCGGTTGTTAGGTCAATCTGGTTATCCACCGTGCGCAAAACGCCGGAAGCGAGTAGCGTCTGCTCATTACGATCCCAGGCCTCGACAGGCATCTGTTCACCAGCGCGGAGCGGCTCGACGACTTGGCGCAGATCCATTTCGGGCACGGTAAAGGAAACCGCCATGGGTCTAGTCTGCGTGATCACGACTAGACCTTTGGTGTCGGCGGATCGGATAAAATTACCCGCATCGACCTGCCGAAGGCCGAGACGACCAGCGATAGGGGCTTCAATCTTGGTGTAAGCGAGCTGACGGCGGGCATCGTCAACTTGCGCTTGATATGCGGCTTGTGCACCCTCGCGATCCGCGACGAGGGCTTGTTGCGCCTCAAGTTGCTGGGACGAAATCAAGGCTTGCCCACTGAGTTGCTGAAAACGCTCGAGGTCGGCACGCACCGTGCGAAGCTGGGCGGCGTTCTGTCGCATCTGTGCCTCCATCTGAGCGAGACGAATTTTATACGGGGCGGGATCGACCTCGGCGAGCAACTGCCCCTGCTCGACGGACTGGCCCTCGGTGAAGGCCACGCGGAGCAGCTCGCCGTCCACGCGACTGCGTACGGTCACGATGTTGAGCGGTTGGACGGTTCCGATCGCGCGAAGTTGGACGGTGAGGTCTTGGCGCTTTACGACTTCAGCGCGAACAGGGGTTGGCTGGTTGCTGTTACGCTGGCGCCAGGGGTTACCCGTGACCGGCGGCGGCGTGCGCAGGCCAAAATACCCGACTCCCCCAGCAAAAATTAAGGCGACGACTGAGTATAATAACCAAGGGCGACGGCGTTGGGGTGCTTGCGACATATATAAAGATGAAAGTTAGAATCACGCGGTCCGCAATACGGCCGAGTTACCCGGACAGACGACCAACGTTACCCCTTCGTTGCTAGAAGTTTTGTTAAAAATCTTACAACTGCCGCGGCGGGGGCTCGTTTCAACTCTTGCCGGCTGGGTCCGTTTCTCGAAATGTGCGCCCATGCGCCTCACCCCACGCCGAATCCTCGCCCTAGTCGCCACTTTGCTTGCGACCTCACCCTTCAGCGCCCTCGCCTCCACTGCGGAAATGACTGGCGCGGCCCAAAAATTCCTCGCTGCGCTCGATTCCGCGCAACGCTCCCGGGCCGTCTTCAGCCTGGCCGGACCCGAACGCGAAAAATGGTTCTTCGTCCCCATCAAGCGCGACGGCCTCACGTTCAAAGACATGACGCCCACGCAACAAGAACTCGCGCGCGCCCTGCTCCGCTCCGGTTTAAGCCAACGCGGCACCGCCCGCGCCGAGACGATCATCACCCTCGAAAACGTACTTCGCGAAATCGAAAAAGACCCCGTTCGCCGCGATCCCACGATGTACTACGTGACGATTTTTGGTGATCCATCAGCAGCCGCGCCATGGGGTTGGCGCTTTGAAGGCCATCACCTCTCGCTTAATTTTACGATTTTTGACGCCAACCACGTCGCCGTGACGCCATCCTTTTTTGGCACCAACCCAGCAGAAGTCCGCGCAGGCCCGCAAAAAGGCACTCGCGTCCTGGCCGAAGAAGAAGACCTCGGTCTTTCTTTCGTAAACACGCTCGATGCCACGCAACGAGCCGCCGCCATCATCGCTGTAAAAGCCCCTAACGAAATCGCCACCAGCAACAAAGCTCGCGTCGACCCTCTAGCCCCCGCCGGCCTCCCTGCCACGGCGCTCACCGCCGCTCAACGCGACCAACTCCGCACCTTACTGCAGCTCTATTTTACGCGCTACCGCGCCGAAATCGCCGACCCTGCCCTCACCGAAGCGACCAGCCAAAACCTCGATAGCCTCCACTTTGCTTGGGCCGGCGTACTCGACCGTAGTGCGGGCCATTATTATCGCATTCAGGGCAAAACTTTCGTCGTCGAATTCGACAACACCCAGAACGAGGCCAACCACATCCACACGGTCTGGCGCAACTTCGCGGGCGACTTCGGCCACGACGTCCTCGCCGCGCACTACGCTCACGAGCACGCGAAAAAATAAACCGCGCGGACGCCGCGCCTGTGTAGGGTTGTAATCAGCCGCCTTGCCGATCACATCACTATTGCCCGATCCCACCTTAACGTCATCGTAATTAATACAATGAAAACTTATCTCACCTACGGTTTTTACATGGCGCTAGGCAACGCGCTGATCGTGTTTGCGCTCTATTTTTTTGGTATGCACAGCGAGGCCGCGAAACTCGATCTGGCCCAAAAACTTCAGATGTTTAGCAGTATCGGGATTAGTATCGCTTGCTTGATCTATGGCACCCGAGAACACCGGGATGCATTACCCGCCGCTGACCCTTACGGCTACGGCCGAGCCCTCGGCACTGGTTTCATGATAGTGCTCTTCGCCTCCCTATTCGGTGCGATCTTCAACTACCTTTACGCCACAATTATCAACCCCGGATTTATCGAGGTCTTACTTCAAGCCCAGTCCGATAAATTAGAAGCCGCCGGCATGGGTGCCGACAAAATTGAGCAGGTCAACAGCATGACCCGCAAGATGATGAAACCGGCGATCCAGGCCGGGATCGGTTTTTTCATGGGTCTTTTCTTTGGCACCCTATTCGCCCTCATTACTGCCGCGTTCCTGAAACGCACCCCGCGCGACGAAATCGTCGCCAGCTAAAGGCACCTGGCCTGCCTAGCATCAACGCTGGCCAGGAATAAACAGTTTGGTGTGTCCAGGCAGCGTCGGGATTTCACGATCACACGCGATCGCCCACATATCCCAGTGGCCGTCGATATAGTTGCCGTTACCCGGAAGCGGACAGGCTTGCACGTAAAGATACCACTTATCATCGAACTGATAAAACGCGGGTGTCGCCACGTGATACATCGTGTCGTCGCGGTAAAGCCCGGTCCATTTGGTCTGCAACACCGTATCAACCTCGAGCTGTTTCCAACCTCGGTCCGGGTGCTGACTGACGGCGATCACCGGCCGCCAGCGTTTGCCTTTTTCGATACCAACCTCGATTGCGAGCACATAGGTGCCGCCAATTTTTGAAATCTGATGCCACTCATAATAAGCACCGGGCGTAGAATCAAAAATGTGGCCCATGCCACGCGGATCCTGGGCGTCGTAATGGCGCTGCCAGGTTTTTCCGTCACTTGAAGTCGCGAGTCGAATGCCGGGCAAGGTGCCGTTTTTGCCGCGATACGAATAATACATGAACCAGCGCCATTGCTGCGTCGCAGCATCTTTTTCCCGCCAAACCGCCGCCTGCGAGGCCATCGTTTCGGCAAAGGGTTCTGCGGGCTCTGGCGCGAGCACCGGCGTCGCCCCCACGCGCTGAACTAAAGCGGGGCTAATCTCCGAGTAGCCGTCGGCGCCCGCCGGACAAATCGCGAGACCGATCTGATCCTGCACCGTCGCCTTCGTGCCCGAATAATAAATATAATACGCGTCTTCTTCGGCAATATACAGCACCGCATCCAACCGGATGCTGCCGGAATCCCAACCTTGCTTGGCCGGCGCAAAGACGGGATTAGCCGCGTCCTGATGCCATGTAAACGGATCCGATTTCAACGCCCACGCCTTGCCGATGTAGCATAATTTACGGTCCGAGGCCGGCACGCCCGAGTAAAACATCACCAGCCGCTTCGGGTCCTTCGGGTTTGTTAAAATACATGGCTCCTGCACCTGCTGCGATTCCCAGGGCGCCGTCTGGCGATTGATAATGACTTCACCGCGAATCGGTGTCGCAGCGGATGCAGCTAACGCCGCACCTGTCGTCACAAAAAATCCAAACAATCCAATTAAAAACAGGGGTGATTTCATGAGGGGGTAAGAAAACACCCGTCATCACGCGCAGGGCTCGCACCGATTCAACGGCAAACCTTGTGAATAATATCCGTCGCCGATCGCAATTTAACGCCCGTACATCGCCGCCAGCGACTTCAGATACGCCGCTGTACCATCAAGGATGAGCTGCTCAAGTTGCCCGCTACGGTAACGCCACTGCCAATTACCCTGTGGTTTTCCGGGCGAATTGAAACGCGCCGAGCTTCCGAGGCTCATCACATCCTGCAACGGCACGACCGCGAGCCGGCTCACCGCCGCATAACTCGTGCGAATAAAATCCCAGCCAATTTCTCGGCCATCCACTCGCAAATAACGCCGTGCATGATCACGCTCTTTCTCCGCGGCGGTCGCATACCAACCAAGCGAGGTGTCGTTGTCGTGCGTGCCGGGATAAATCGCCGCGTTGGCCACAAGATTATGCGGTAGATAAAGATTCTTCGCGTCGTCCCCGCCGAAGGCAAATTGCAGAATCGCCATGCCCGGCAACCCCGTCGCCTCGCGCAACGCCACGACACTCGGCGTGAGCTCGCCCAGATCTTCCGCAATGATCTTCGCCTGCGGAAACGCCGAGCGCACCGAGCGAAAAAAATCAAGTCCCGGCGCTTTGACCCATTCACCCGTGCGCGCGGTCGGGGCATCCGCCGGAATCCGCCAATACGCGTCAAACCCGCGGAAGTGATCAATGCGCACCACATCGCTTAACGCAAACGAGGCCCGCAACCGCGCGTGCCACCACGCATAACCGTCGGCCGCGTGGCGCGACCACAGGTAAAGTGGATTGCCCCACAATTGTCCGTCGGCAGAAAAATAATCCGGCGGCACACCGGCCACCGCTAGGGGCCGCGCGGTTTGCGGATCGAGCTCAAACAACTCGGGATTGGCCCACACATCAGCCGAATCCGCCGCGACGAAAATTGGAATGTCTCCGATAATCTCGATCCCGCGCAACGCTGCCTCCGTACGCAACGCGCGCCACTGGGCGAAGAAAAGATATTGGTAAAACGCGTGGGCCTCCGTTGCGGTCGCGAGCTGTGTGCACAGCGGAGATTTTTTTGCCGCCGCGTACGAACGCACCGCAACCGGCCATTCCCACCAGGCGACGCCGCGATGGTAATCCTTCAATGCCCTAAAAAACGCGTAACCATCAAGCCACGCCGCCTGCTTGGCTTGAAACTGCACAAACGTTTCACCGTCTGCCGCCAGCGCGGGCGCACCGGCTACTTTGAACCGCGCAAAAGCCTGAGCGAGCAGCGGCCATTTTTTTTCGTAAAGCGCCCCATAATCCACCCGATCGGAATCTAACGCGGCGAGCGGCTCGATTTCCGCCGAAGTGAGAAGTTTCGCAGCGACCAGGGCCTTGAGGTCGATCAGATAAGGATTACCGGCAAACGCCGAAAAAGACTGATAAGGCGAATCGCCGTAGCCCGTCGGCCCTAGCGGACAAAGTTGCCAGTATTTAAGTCCGGCCGCTTGCAAAAAATCGAGAAATTGCACCGCGTGTTCGTCGAAGGTGCCAATGCCTTGACCACCGGGTAGAGCGGTAGGATGCAGCAGCACGCCCGCCGCGCGAGTATCGAGCCAATTGAACAAAGGCTGAGTCGGCGTAGCGGTAGTGGTAGCAGGAGACATGGCTAAGTTTTCACAGCATGAGCGAGGCCAGCGCACAGCGCACCCTGTTTTTTCGGAGATACACCGTTTTTAGGCGAGGCGGTTCAAAATAGGCTCAATCGACAACTTTTACCTCAGTCACACCTAGGACTCGCCCTTCGCGTGTTTTCCGCTTCGCTACATCCCGTGCAACTCCGCGATCAACACGTGCTCATCACAGGCGGCTCGAGCGGCATCGGCCTCGCCCTCGCTCAGCGGGCCGTAGCGGCCGGCGCCCGCGTGAGCCTCATCGCCCGCGATCCAGCCAAACTCGCCGCTGCAGCCACTTCCCTGCGCGCCGCAAATCCCGCGGTCTCGTTATTTACCGCTTCGGCTGATGTTGCCCATGAGAACGAGGTCAACAACACCTTCGCGGCCGCGGCACTCGCTCTGGGACCCGTCGATGTGCTCATCACCTCAGCCGGCATCGCACAGCCCGGCTATTTTGAAACTATTCCCGTCAATATATTCGAGCGCACTATGGCGGTGAATTATTTCGGCACCGTTTACGCCTTGAAAGCCGTCATCCCCGCAATGCGCCAGCGCCGACACGGCGCCGTCGTGCTCGTATCTTCGGGTGCAGGCTTGCACGGTTTTTTTGGCTACACAGCGTATGCGCCGTCGAAATTTGCGTTACGCGGCCTCGCGGAGTCACTGCGCGCGGAACTCGCCGACACCGGCGTGCAGGTGAGCATCGTTTACCCGCCCGATACCGACACGCCACAACTCGCCGAAGAAAACCGCACCAAGCCCGCCGAGACGAAAGCGGTGACCGCGGGCGGCGGGCTTTGGACAGCAGATGCAATCGCGCGCGTGACACTCGACGGAGTCGCACGCAGGCGTTTTTCGATCACACCCGGCTTGCCCGTGACGGCCTTAGCGTGGTTCGGCGGCATCCTAGCGCCGTGCCTACGCTGGAGTTTTGACCGCGCGGCCCGTCGAGCCCGATCTCGCTAAATCACCCCTTCGCTCGCGACGCGGCTCGACACTGCCGCCCGTCACGCTTTGCCTCGCGCTCACTTTACGCATGTCCGCCTCCGTTCAACGCCCTTCCCTCATCGTCGCCGACCGCTGGCGCGACTATCAACTACTCGACTGCGGCGACGGTCTCAAACAAGAGCGTTGGGGCGCCTACAACTTAGTCCGCCCCGATCCCCAGATCATCTGGCCCCGCCACGGTACGACCCCAGGCGCAAAATGGGAAAACTGGGATGGCTTCTACCACCGCAGCGAACAGGGCGGCGGCAAATGGGAATACCGCAAATCCCTACCCGATCATTGGAAACTCGCTTACGATTCACTCGGGCTAACGTTTAAGATCCACCCCACTTCGTTTAAACACACCGGTCTTTTCCCTGAGCAAGCCGTCAACTGGGAGTGGTTTTCCGCCAAAATTAAAACCGCCCGTGCCGCCGGTCGCCCCGTCAACGTACTCAATCTGTTCGGCTACACTGGAGCCGCCACCTGCGCCGCGGCCAAAGCCGGCGCGAGCGTCACCCACATCGACGCCGCCGAGGGCATGGTCAAGTGGTGCAAAGAAAACGCCGTTCTTAGCGGTCTGGTCGACGCACCCATCCGCTACATCGCCGACGACTGCCTCAAATTTGTCCGCCGCGAACAAAAGCGCGGCAAATTCTACGACGCCATCATCATGGACCCACCTACCTACGGTCGCGGCGCCACGGGCGAAATGTGGAAACTCGAGGAACACCTCTGGCCACTCCTCACCGAGTGCCGTGCGTTGCTTACGCCCTCGCCGCTTTTTTTCCTGATCAACGCGTATACCGCGCGCCTCTCGCCGACCGTCGTCGCCAACCTCCTCACCGAACTCATGTCCGGCCGCGGCGGCCACATTACAGCCGGCGAAGTCGGGCTGCCGATCCAGCGCGACGACAAAGTCTTGCCGTGCGGCATTTACGGGCGCTGGGAAGCGTAACCCCATTATGCGAATAATCCTCCTATGGGGATATTAGATTAGAAACCTACATCGCTCAAATATCGTAACCTTTGCGCCCATCACGCTCGAATCTGGGATTTGCGAATGGTCGATCAAGCCAGACCTCCCCGCCGGCAACCTCTGGGCACGGCCCACCGTCCCTAGCAACGCCCAGCTCTTCGCCCGCCTGCTCATTCAGTCGACCATGCTCCGGCCGATCACGCCGGAAAGCGCCTTCATCACCGATTGGCGCAGCCGGGTGGAAAACCTTCTCACCCATCGCCTCCCGACTTGCCCGGACACCCTCAAAAAATGGGGCTGCCCATTAAAATCAAAAATTCAGGATGCTGGGGCAATGGCGAGGGGCGACCAAGTCCTTCAAGTGCGAGATCAACTCATCGCCAGGTTTTCTTCCACGCCGCAAATTCCGCCGGTCGCAGCCGGTAGCGGGCGAAGTTGCCCTCGTGCAGGCTAGTGAGTTCGGTCTCGGCCATTTCGGCGAAACGTTTCCGGTCGTTCGCGTCCGGCAGTTTCTGTGCCTCGCGCCGGGACCTAAGACGTTTCAGACCACCTCAACGATACTCCGCTAGTTCCACAATCACTCCGTCGGGATCGACGAAGTAGACGAGAGTTTTTCCGCCCGCGCCCATGTCGAATTTCACTACGCCGCCCGGCACCGCCGTCGGCTCGCCCCATACTTCGATGCCAGCAGCGCGCAGCTTTGCGGTCACGGCGGCAATATCGGTGACGCGCAACGCAAAGTGGCGCAGGCCGCGGGTGTTAGCCCGCGAATTTTCCGGCAACGCCGCGCCGACGGGCGCGTGATACTGCAACAACTCGATACGCGGCTCGCCGCCGGGCGAAACGATAAACACCGCGTGCGCCTTCACGCCGCGCAGGCCCACAATTTTTTCAATCCACTCGCCTTCGAGTTGCGCTTGCTTGGTTTGGGTGAAACCCAAAACGTCACAATAAAACGCCAACGACCGAGCCATATCGGCGACGACAATGTTGAGGTGATCAATGCCGAGGATCATGCGTGGATTACAGGCTGAACGGCGCGTCGACGTGATTGCATCGACCTAGCCTGCACCGCGATTTCCTCCACGGACAACTGGATTCTGGAAATCGCGGTTGTGACCGGCGGCGAATAAATATTTCCCCACGCCCGCTTCCGTGTATTCCCTCAAACCCTGTGGGTAACTCCTCTTTTCAAATCGGCGTCGATGGTGGCGCGACCAAGACCGAGTGCATCCTCGTCGATGCCGCCGGCGCCATCGTCGCACGCCACCTCGCTCCAGGCTGCAACGCCAACATCACTGGCACCGAAGTCGCCGCCGCCACGCTCACCGCCGCCCTCGCCGCGCTCCACGCTCAACTCCCATCAGCCAACCTCACCGCGACGCATTTATTCATGTCCGGTGTGCCCGCATTCTGGACCGAGTTCGCCGCGACACTTACCGGCTACGGCCGCGTAACCGCCGCGCCCGATTCCCTTCCGACACTCGAACTCGCCACCAACGGTGCGCCCGGGCTCGTGATTCATGCCGGCACGGGGTCATTTGTCGCCGCCCGCGCGCCCGCGGGCGGCGTCCACTACGCCGGCGGCACGGGCTGGCGCTTCGGCGATCCGGGCAGCGGCTACGAACTGGGCCGCCGCGCCATCGCCCGCGCATTGTTGGAACTCCAGGGCTGGCTACCTGCCTCGCGGCTCGGCCCCACCGTGCGCGCGCACACGCAACTAGGCGACGCCGCCGATGCCCGCGCGATCACGCGCTATTTTTACGCCCACGCCGAGCCCAACCGCGTCATCGCCGCCCTTGCCCCCTCAATCCTGCGCCTTGCTGAAGAGGGAGACGCCCCCGCTCATCAAGTGCTAATCGAATCTGCCACTGAACTTCTAGACCTCGCCTCGCACGTCGCCGCAAAACTTTTCCCAGAAACACCACCGGCCTCGATTACGACTGGCCTCAGTGGCGCCTTGCTCACCCATCCCGCCGTGCTCGCCGCGCTCAAAGCCCGCACTTCGCTTCCACTCACGCCGATCACCGCCGCGCCTATCGAAGGCGTGCGACGCTTGCTCGCGCGATCCGCTTGAGTTCGGTGGGGCCCGCCTCTCCTGATTTTTTTCATGCTCGTTCGTTTCACCAAAAACACCCCGTCTGATTCTGCCGACGCCCTTATGTGCCTCCGCAAGGACGACACTCGCACAAAGGGTAAGATGCCCAAGCAGGCGATTCTCCCGCACGTGGCGTTTCATTTCGTGATCGAAACCACCCTCGGTTGGAGCGACGGGTTTTTCGGCCAGATCGCTGATGGCGCCGACTTCGCTAGCGTGACGGCGAAATTTCAGACGGCGAAAAAATCGCCCGTGAAAATTCCGCGTCTCCGCCAATGCGAAGCGTTGGTCGCCTGTCTCGCCGCCGAGCAATGGGGTGGCGCCAGCGAACCCGCCGCCTTCGCCGTGAAACTCGCCGCTGCCTGCAAAAAAGAACGCGTGCCGACACTCCCGCTCACGCCCGAGGAACTCACCCGCGTGCGCACCGCGCTACGTGAATTCGGCGCCGCGTGGCGCCCACTCTCACCCGGGCATTCTCTCGAGCGGAGGTTCTGATTTTTTCTTTGGCCGCACGCGACCGGCGCCAAGTCTTAACCTTTCGCCGGCGGCAACGTGATTTCACCCGCGGCGACGCGGTGTAAAAACAGCGCAACCACCTGGGCGCGGGGCGCGATGGTCTCAACGCGGCAAAACTCGCGGTTACTATGCAGATTATCGCCAATGGGGCCGACCCCGTCGAGGTTGGGTAGACCACCAGCGGTGAGAAAATTACCGTCGGAGCCACCCCCACCGTGCACCCACGTAAACGGCGCCACGCCAACATCGGCCGCTGCGCGTTGCCATTCGGGAAATACAGCTTCTTCAGCCGGGAGACATTCCTTGGGAGGGCGATTAAAGCCACCCTTGAGCGTGAGCTTAATGCCGTCGCGAGTGTTAAAACGTTCTGCGATGGCGTGGAATCGCGCCAGCAGCGGTGCTCCATCGGTGACTTTGGTGATGCGGATATCGATCTCTGATTCGGCAAAGTGCGGGACCACGTTGGTGGCGGCGGTGCCACCGCGGATGTTACCGACGTTAACCATGACATCAGCCATCTCGGAAGGGATTTTCGCCGCCTCCAATAGAAACTCGGCAAGAGCGAGAATGGCGCTGCGACCATCGTTGGGAACTTTAGCGGCGTGGGCGGCGCGGCCGTGACAGGTAGCAACAATTCCACCGGTGCCTTTGCGAGAATGGATGATATTGCCGTTAGGGCGGCCGGGCTCGAAGACGAAACCGAATTGGTGTCGACGGGAGGCGGCGCGAAAAAGATCCACCGTGCCGTGCGAGCCGGTTTCTTCATCGGGCGTGAGTAGCACCTCCCAACCAACTTGTGCAGCGTGAGGTGTAGCCTCGAAGGCTTGGAGCGCGGCAAGAAGTGTGACGAGGCCACCCTTCATATCGGCAGTGCCGGGGCCGTTGAGCGTGATGGCGTCGAGCCAGCGGCAGGTTTGAAACGCGTCGTCGGCTTCGTAGACGGTGTCGTAGTGACCGCAAAGCATAACTTGAGTGGGTGCGCTCGGGCGCTGGCTAATACTAAGAGCGCGCGAGCCGGGAGGATTGAAGCCGGGTGCATCTGTCACCAGTTCGGTGATCGTGGCGGCGGGGAAGGCTTGCGCAAAATCAACACGGAGCGTTTCGCGCATCTTCGCAAGACCCGCGGCGTGACCGGAGCCGGAGTTGATGTTAGCCCAGCGCTCAAGGAGCGCACCGAGTTCAGGCGTGCGGGAGGGGAGCGCGGCGATGGAGGGAGGAACGGAAGCCATGAAACCAAGAGGTAATCAGAAGCCCGCGCCGTTGGGCAAGGTCACGCGCGGGGCGTCGGGGCCATCGAGCTGACGGAGTTGAGCAAGCGGATCATCGGTGAGTCGGAGAAATTTGAAACCGACGAGACGTTGCTTGGCGCCGGGCGCGGCAGCTTTTTCGCGGGAGCGGGCGATAAATTCCGAGATCGGTTCTTCACGCACGGCGGGTTCAGCAGAGTGTATCAAATGAACCGTGCCGTCGGGGCCGTGCGCGATAAGGCCGGTGTGACCGACCCAGGCGTTACCGCCGTAGATCTCGGCGTTGGGGTGGCCGCCGGGGGTGATCGAAGCGCGAACTACGTTGACGAAATCACCGTCTCGCAAGTGAGGGAGCGCGGCATCCAGAGCGTCCAGCGGAATGTAAGTGTCGCGGAACAGCTCGAAGGGGACGGAAGTCTTGAGGCCATAGCGGCCGAGGAGAAATTTGGCGCGATCGATTTTCTCTTCGAAGGGTACGGCTTTGGCCCCAGCGAGCTCGGTCGTAAGATCGCGTACGAGCCAGCGGTTAGACAAATTCCAATCGGCCTCGGTGTAATGATTACGGGAGGCAACACCGAGGTGGCCGTCGCGGTAGCGGATGCGTTGAAGTAGGCGAATGAAACCGGTCCAGTCGCGAGTAAGCGCCATAGCGTAGATGTGCTCGGTGAAGACCAGGCAGTCGCTCTTGCCGAGGCAATAGATCGGCTGCGGGTCGTAGGTCTCAAATGGCATTTCCCCGAGCAAATAAATCTCGTAGGGCTGACCGATGTTTTTGCGCGCGAGGTGAACGACCCGGCGGCGCAGATCGGGCTCGCTGGCCTGGAGGTACGCGAGGTAACGGCCGGTTTCGGCCTCGGTAAATTGATAGAGCGGCTTGGCGAGAAGCGGCGCAAGCGGATCAGCCGTCGTTGCAGGAGCCGTGGATTCAGCGGCGAGCAATCCGCAAGCAGCGAATGCACAGACGACGGGCAGGCAGAGAGAGCGGAGCGTCATGAAAAAAAGAAAATAAAAAGGGGCGATCCGGTCGGGATCGCCCCCGTAAAGGAGAACTCAACAGCGTTTAAAACTGACCCGTGATACCGAATTTCAAAGTGCGCGGCACGATCCAGATGCTGCGTGTGCGAGTTTGTTCAAACATGTATTCTTCGGGGCCCTGCTGAGCGATGTTGTTGAGGCTGATAAATGCCTTCGTGTCGTGGTAGATTTCATAGGTGAGACCGACATTCATGACAGTCCAATCTTTGCGGTAACGGTTGCCGTTGCCGGGCGCGGTCAAGCTATAGGTCACGGGATATTTGCCCGTGTAGTTGACATCGAAGGAGGCGCCAAATTTGCGATAATTATAAAGCAGGCCGACGTTGTAGGCGCGAGGGATGAAGCCCGCGACCTGACCTGGATTGAAACCAATCGTGCCAGCAAACTTACCCTTAGCCTGGAGATAAGTATAGTTGGCGCGAGCCGTGAGGCCCTTAAGTAATCCCGGCAAGAAGGTGAGGCGTTGGCGGTAATCGAATTCGAGGCCCTTGTAGGTAGCGTCGCCGAGATTCAACGGCTGGATAATCTCGTAGCCTTCATAGAGGCCCTCAAAGCCGTTGTCGTTACCGGCGCCAACGATTTGCCCGGAGCGTCCTGCGGAACCGATGTAATCGGTGATATTTTTCTGATAACCGCGGACGGTAACCATGCCGGTCTTGAAGTAATACTCGAGTTTCAGATCAAGGTTCTTGCCGAGCTGGGGCTTGAGGGCGGGATTGCCGATGGTGAGCGTGCGGGCGGCGTCGCTGGCTGTAGCGGCGGTGACAAGCGAAGCCAACGGCGCACGACCATAGCTGGTGGACCAACTGGCGCGGGCCTTGAGGTTGGAAGTTAAATCGTAAGCGAGGTGGATACTCGGGAACGACTTGGTGTAGCCGCCATCAACTGCCAGGCGGCCATAATCCATCTCGGCGCGTTTGAAGTGATCGGGTTGAGCAGCGATCGTGGTGGTACGAGCGCGAAAATACGTGAACGTGTCGGTTTTAACATCTTCCATGCGAACGCCACCGAGGATCGCCAAGCGGCCAACCTTGGTGCTGGCCTGGATATAGGCAGCGTCGACGCCTTCTTCCATGATGCGTCGATTAGTGTATTGCTGCGTAGCCGTAAAATTTACGTCTTCATACCAGAGGGCGCTGTTGCCCAACGTGGTACTAATAGCAGCGGGATCAACCACAGGAAGGCGTTTGCCGCCACTGTTTTGGCGCTCAAACTCAGTCAACGGCATGAGACCCGAGGTGGGCAACACGGAGCCAACCACGCCGTACCAACGACGCGGTAATACGGGCCGATTGTTAACGCGACGGTTAACCGTATCGAGCCCCGTTTTTAGCGTAATCGGCAAAGCGGTTGGAAGCAGGTAGCTCACGTTGACGTTGGCGCTAACTTCGTTGGTGTCCGTGACGGTATCACGTTTATTAAACACCGTGGAGGTTACGGGCACAGGTTGCGTGGTGGTATTGGCCGCGGAGGTAACGAAGGGCGTGTAGCTGGCCGCGTCGTAGACATTCGCGCCACTGGTGGGCGTGTAGACTTGGCCACGGGGATTTGAGTAATCGAGGATAAAGCCGATGGCGTCTTTGGTCCGCATGCTCACAGTGCCGTTTTCGCGCTGACGACCGGCGCCAGAATTCCAGTGCGTATTACTCCAGCGGTAAGCGTGATCCACTTTGAGACGACCCCAATTATGCTCGAAAGCGAGGGTGCCGGTGGGATTTTTGCTCGTGAAAGAATAGCGCTGAGGATTGAGCCGCATCTGGGCGGCGCCGACGGCCACGCTGCCTGGTTGGAGCGTGGTGTTGTTCACCGGCATGAATTCGATGCGGTTGGTCGTGTATCCGGATTTAATACCGCCCGTAGGATTAGTCTGCGGATCATAAATCGTTAAGTTGCTCGCCAACCAAGGATTCACGTCGGTGTAATTAAAATACGGTTCCGAGCCGGCGTTATACAGAAAACGCAACGAGACCAAAGTGGCAGGCGACCAGCGGTAATCGGCGCGAGCGCTGAAGCCGGTAAGGAAGCGATCATTCAAACCACTTTGACGGGTGTAATCACGCAACTGGGCGAGTGAATTGGTGGTGTTTTCGTAAAGAAGGACATCTTTGTCGTGCGGGTTGAGCACTTCTTGGTAAGAAGCGGTGATGGCTATGCCAAGGTTGCGACTACCGCCAAACGCATCGAATACTTCGGTGTAGCTACCGCTAAAATCAGGACGCAACGGGCGCTCGGAGACCGTGTAGTTGCGATCCGACCAAGACGGAAACCAGCGACCACTTAGGCCATAGCTGAAGCGACGTTTTTCCTTCATCGCGAGTGGCGAACGCGTCTTGAGGTTGAGTTGACCGCCAAGGGAATCAGCCCGCTTGTCGGGCGTCTGGCCAGCGATGATCTCAACCGCTTCATACATCGAACCGGAAAAAGAATGCAGGGTAGCCGTGCGGCCATCACCACCCACGCCTGTCGATGACATACCATCAATATTAAGGCGCGTGTAACTAGCCGGTAGACCGCCGATACTCACGTTGTTAATAAGATTATCCTCATCCGTCGTGAACGTGATGCCGGGCATACGCGAAACGAGTTCGCCGACGTTTTGAGTAGGTAGCACACCCCACTCGTCAAAAGCCGTGACGTTTTTGACATTGGCTGCATTGCGCTGCTCGGTAAGCGCCAGAGCCTGACCTTCACGTTGCGTCTCGACGGTGAAAGCTGCCATGGCAATTACTTCCGAAGATCGCAGGACCGCGTCTATTCGCGCTATTTGGCCAGATGATACTACAACGCGCTCCCGGCTTTCCGCGAAACCAGTGTAGCTGATCACGATCTCCTGCGTACCAGCGGGGATGCCTTGAAAATTGAAGACGCCCGCGTTGTCGGTGAACTCCGTACGCTTGAGCACAGGGATGCTCACCGTGGCACCTTGCAAAGCATTCTTGGTGCCCACACTCGTGACCGTACCCGTGATATTACCCGTGGCCATCGACTCAGCGGCAAAACTGGGTGAGGCCGCAAGGACCAGCATGACTAATAAACTAACAACGCCACGCCAAAGGCGGACGGCCAAACTACGAGCAGAGCTGACGGTTTGATGGTTCATCGGTAGGTAGTGTTATAACAACCCGCCCGCAGGGAAAATTCCCACGGTGGATCTAGGTGGTTAGAATATGAAACAGATTAATCTTTATTAGCCCACCTCCAAGACGAAATCCAGCTGACCACACGCCTAGCACGATATTTAGAGTAAGCTAAACAGACCAACTGGCGTTTTTGTTAAAAAATACATCAATTCTGTCCATCCATACATCATCGTGGATACTCGAAGCTGCGCTAACGGCGTTCCTTCACCCACGACCTACCCGGCCGGCCAGCTGGCGCCGCCCGGCCGCTATGCCGATACGCCAATGGTGACACGCCGTAGGCCAACCTAAACGCTCGGCTAAAACTATAAATCGACGCGAATCCACATTGCTCCGCGATTTCAGAAACTCGCTGAGGCCCCAGCCGCAACAACCCACAGGCCCGCTCCAGCCGCAATTGCCGTAGATGCCGACCAATACTCACCCCACACGAAGCCCGAAACCGCGCCCGCAAATGACTCGGGCTGATTCCAAGGGAGCGCGCGATCTCACCAATCCCGGGTGACTCACCGCTGCGCTGCGCGAGTTGGTTGACGCGCAACTTTAATCCAGACTGCGGTGATACGGACGCGGTTTCCTCGGGCGCTGCCGCCGGCTTCAACCGCCGCAAACGCTCCAACAACACCGCCAGCAATAGCACCGGCAAATCCGCCGTGCGTTCGGTTTCATACGTAGCCACCAAATCCGCCACGAGCGCGATTAAGCGCGGCGTTAGACGCAACGGCCTAAATCGGAGCCCTGCCAAAGCCTCGGGCGCTTCCAACTCAAAGGTCACAAATAACCACGAAAGAGAGGCCTGTTGCGCCTCTGCATAGTGATGAAATTGAAACGGAAACACGAGCAACGCCTCACCCGCTTTGAGCCGTATCGAGCGCTCGTCCACATAGACGGTCACTGCTGTTTTCAATGCACAGATTAATACAAAGCGGTGATGCAGCGCCCGCCCGCGCCGTGGCTTGTTCAAGTCGATCGCCGTGCGCCGCTGAAAACACACGATGTTGTCGGGCAACATGAGCGCTTTTGCTGATCGCCCCTGCATTTGATGCAGCGGCTGCGGTAGACGCGCGACCAATTGCTTAAGATCGGGAGCAGCAAGCGTTGGCATAATTGTTAAAAACATCGTCATTTTTGCCATTTGTACCGAAGCCCGCGAGCTCTATTATAAGCTCAAACCTCTCCTCGGCGTATCATCCTGCCTTTTTTTATTTCTCATGCTCTCGTCGCACCTCATCCCTCGCAGCCGCTACGAACAAGCCGCCATCGCCGTCTATTCGGGCAGTCTTGATGCCTCCCGTGCCGTCGCCGCAGAAATCGCCGCCCTCATTCGCCAGCGTCAGGCCGAAAAAAAAACCGTCGTCTTAGGTCTAGCCACCGGCTCCACGCCCGTGAGCGTCTACGCCGAGCTCGTCCGACTGCACCGCGAAGAAGGCCTGAGTTTCGCCAACGTCACCACCTTTAATCTCGACGAATACTACCCGCTCGCACCCGAGCATCCCCAGAGCTACCGCGCATTCATGCGCCGCCACCTCTTTGATCACATCGACATCGACCCGAAGCGTACACACCTGCCGTCCGGCACCGTCGCCAAAGCCGAAGTTGACGCCCATTGCGCCGCCTACGAAGCCGCTATCCGCGCTGCCGGCGGCATCGATTTTCAACTTCTCGGCATCGGCCGCACCGGTCACATCGGCTTCAACGAACCGGGCAGCCCGCGCCACTCCCTTACTCGCCTCGTCACACTCGATCCCCTCACCCGCCGCGACGCCGCCGGCGACTTCGGCGGCAACGACGCCACTCCGCGCCACGCTCTAACCATGGGTGTGCGCTCCATCCTCGACGCCCGTCGCGTCGTCTTGATGGCCTGGGGCCAACATAAAGCCGAAATCGTCCGCACGGCCATTGAAGGCGAGGTTAACTCTCAAGTTTCCGCCTCCTTCCTCCAAGAGCACCCTGCTGCCCTCTTTGTTCTCGATACGGCCGCGGCCGACGCCCTCACCCGCAACCGCACGCCATGGCTTATCGGCGCCCTCGAGGAACAAGGCCTTGCTTGGGACAACCGCATGATCCGACGCGCCATCCTTTGGCTTTCACAACTCCGCGGTAAGCCCATTCTCAAGCTCACCGACGACGACTATAACGAAGCCGGCCTTCAAGACCTCATTCACCTCCATGGCTCCGCCTACGAGACCAACCTTATCGGCTTCTACGAACTTCAACACACTATCACCGGTTGGCCCGGCGGTCGTGATCCCAAAAAATCCAAACCCGGTGATGCTCCCGTCCGTCCACTGCGCGGAACCGGTGCCTCTGTTTTCCCCAAACGCATTCTTATCCTCTCACCCCACCCCGACGACGACGTTATCGCCATGGGCGGCACCCTCTGCCGTCTCGTTGATCAAGGGCACGAGGTCCATATTGCTTACGGCGTTTCGGGTGCTAGCGCCGTCTCCGACGAAGCCGTGTGGCGCCTGCTGGCCTTCGTTCGCGACAGCGGGCTCGCCGACTCCGCCCAAACCACTCACCTCTCCAGCCTCACGAGCCAACTTAGTCACGGCACCACCTTACCTCAGACGCCCGAACTGCTGCGCTGGAAAGCACTCGTTCGCCGCCACGAAGCCACCGCCGCCGCCCGCGTCTGCGGTGTGCCCGAAACCCGACTGCATTTCCTCAACCTACCGTTTTACAACGCTGCCCCACGCAGTCGCGCCTACGGCGCCGCCGACGTAAGCCTAGTAGGCGATCTCCTCGCCCAACTCCAACCACACCTCATCTACGCCGCCGGCGATCTCAACGACCCTCACGGTACACACCGGCTGTGCCTGCGCATCCTCCGCGACGCCTTCGGTCAAGCCGCCACCGCCCGCGCGCCTTGGCTCGCCGCCGCCGAACTGTGGCTTTACCGCGGGGCATGGAATGATTGGCCCGTTGACGAAATTGACCTCGCCGTCCCACTGAGCCCTCAAGAAGTCCTGCGCCGCCGCCGCGCGATTTTCCGACACGAAACGCAAAAAGACCAAGCTCTCTTCCTGGGCGAAGACCGTCGTGAATTCTGGCAACGTACCGAAGACCGCAGCCGCCGTCTCGCCGAAGCCTACAATACCCTAGGCCTCGCCGAATACGAAGCCATCGAAGCTTTCAAACGCTACGCGCCCGAAGATTTCCTGCGTTCCGCCGCCTTCTAATCGCCGCGCAGGCGCTCAGATCTTCACGATCCAGCGCTTGCGCCACATCAGCCCAGCAGCGGCGAGAAACACGCCGACAAACGCCAGCGCGAACCCCAGCGAAGCGTTGAGCGGACTAAAATAAGGCGTAAAAGCCCGCGTGTAGATCCATGCCTTCAGCGTTACTTTTGCACCCGCCGTATCGCTCCACGCAATCAAGCCGAGCATCCGCGCCACCAGTCCCGCGCCTACGAATATCACGATCGCATTCACGCCCAGCACTATCAGCGGCGTTGCCCAACGCCGCCACCCACGCACATCCATCACCCAATAAAATACCGCCAGCCCCACGCTCGACGCACCTGCCATGAATAACGCAAATGAGCTGGTCCAAAGATTTTTATTAATCGGCAGCCATAAATCCCAAATCAGTCCGACCCCCACCAGAGCGATCCCCGCACCCATCAAAAGTGCCGTCCGCATCGCACCGGCCACCGGCACACGCAGGATTCGTCCCGCCCACGCCCCGAGCACCACAGTCGCAATTGCCGCCAACGTGGAAAAAATTCCCTCCGGATCAAAACCCGGCGCCGGCGCCCCACTCCAAGTATGGCCCGCCAACACGTGCGCATCAATCCACCACGCGAGATTTCCCACCGCCTCGTCGATATGCCCCGCGCCATAACCCGGCACCGGGAAAAATTTCAATAAGGCCGCCGACCCGGCCAGCAACCCCACGACCCACAACACCTGCCCACGCCAACCCACCCACAAACAAATCGCACCCGCCGCCGCATAACACACCCCAATACGCTGCAATACCCCAGGAATGCGCAAAGAACCGATCGCCAGCGTATGCGTCGGCCACAAGCCAAACGGAAACGCCCCGAGTAACAACCCAAGCCCAAAAATAATCGCCGCCCGCCGCCCTACGTGCCGAAACAGCGCCGCAGGAGCTTCGCCTGCTTCAACCCGCCTCGCCCACGATAACGTCATCGCGACGCCCATAATCCACAAGAACCCGGGGAAGATCATATCAGTGAGCGTCCACCCATGCCACGCCGCATGCCGCAATGGCGGATAAACGTGCCCCCAAGAACCCGGATTATTGGCGAGCAACATCCCCGCAATCGTCGCCCCACGAAACGCATCCAAAGAGATCAACCGAGCCGGAGGATAACTATTCATAAAAAAGGGGCTAGAATCGCAGATCAGTCCCGCGAACCAGCGTAGCGGGCAAGGAGGGCGGCAATTTCATCGAGTTCACGGCTTGCGGAGCGACCAGGGGCCGCCGGGTAGCGATTCAGCATCAGGCTAAATGCCAGTCGCTCATTCGAGAGCGAGGTAACGTAGCCCGAGAGTGCCGTCGTCCAGCGCAACGTGCCGGTCTTCGCTTGGACTTTGCCTTCGGCAGACGTGCCTTTCATGCGGCGCCTTAAAGTCCCGTCTACACCCGCAATCGGTAACGATTCCGCAAACACCTTAGCCTCGCTGTGTTTCGCCATAAATTCCAGCAACGCCAACGTCGCGGTTGCCGTCGTGAGATTATTACGCGAAAGGCCCGAGCCTTCGTCAAAAATCACGTCGCTCACCGGCAGCGCGTGGCGCGTCAAAAATTCCCGCAAACCCGCCAAAGCGAGCTCTTCAGAGCGCATCATCGCGGACGTCGTCGCCGTGCGCCGTAATTCGCCAAGATGCGCGAAAATCAGATCGGCTTGCAGATTTTGCGACTGTTTCATCATCACGCCGAGATAATCACGCAGGGGAGGTGAAACGACTTCTCCGAGCCGCACGTCGCTCGTCGATGATGCTGAAGCTTCCGGCCAACGCACCCCTCGAGCCGTGCCGCCAACGTTGATGCCAGCCCGCGCGAGTGCCGCCTTCAACCCCGCTGCAAACCACGCCGCGGGCCGAGGCACGGTCGACTCGGTCAGCTCGGGTTTGTCGCCGAGCGGTAGCTCGCCGAAAATCTGCACCGTCGTCTCGCCAGGCAAGCGCAACAGACTGATCGTGCGCGTCCCGCCGACTGACGTCGTATTGGTGCGATTGTCAAAAGTAAGTCCAGCGAACGGTTGCAACCACTCAAGCGTGCACGGCGCGCCAACGCTCGGCCCAGGCGAGACGCGCACGTCGACGTAGTTGTCGTTCACTGAAACCGCAGAAATTTCCGCGCCGTAATAATCATTAATGTCATCGACCGTCCAACTGGCGCCAAAGGGTATAGAACGAAAATAAGTCGCATCCGCAACGACGTCTCCCGTGATGCGACGCACGCCAGCGTTTTTTAGCACCGCAACATACGAATCAAAGGCCGCTAAAAAATCCTGCTGCAAACGCCGCGGGTCACAGCTCGGATCACCGCGCCCGCTCACGATTACGTTGCCCTGAATCGTGCCCGCCGCATCAACCGGCGCCGAAGCAAAGACCGGCGTGCGCACACGGTAATCGCCGCCGAGGGTGTCAAGCGCGAGCGCCGCGACGTAGAGTTTGGCGTTGGAACCAGGGCTCAAGCGTCGATCCGGCGCGTGCGCGTACAGCGTGCGACCCGTATCAAGGGAGACGATTTTTACGCCCCAGACTGCGGCCGCGAAACGCGGATCGCTCACCTGCGCTTCGAGCCGCGACTGTAAATCTGTAAGCGAGGCCACCGGCGGGACGGGCGGCGCGCTCGCCGCCGTGGAAACCGGAGCGGAGCGGAGCGGAAAACTCAGCCCCAAGAAAATCCCAGCTAAAATCAAAATCGGCGCGCGCGACGTTTTCATCGCGAAGACATTGGCGTGCCGTACGCGCGGGCACAACTGCGGAACCACACATCCGGCCGCCGCCTTACGGCAGCCTACCGCAGGTACACACACGCGAAGCTTGTTTTCCAGCGCAGACCGCGCCTCTGTGGTGGCGGAAAACCCATGCACTTCTCCGCCATCGCCGCCGCCCTGCCGCCCAAGGCCATCACCCGTTTCGACCGCGTGCCCTTTCCGTTACTCGCCTCGGGCAAGGTTCGCGAAATATTCGACCTCGGCGACGCACTCTTGCTGGTCGCAAGCGACCGACTCTCAGCCTTCGACGTGATTCTGCCCGACGGTATTCCTGGCAAGGGCATCGTGCTCACCCAAATGAGCAACTGGTGGTTCGCGCAGACTCAAAAACTCATCTCCAACCACCTCTTACCCGATCAAGCCGGCGAGTTTACCCGACGTGGCTTGCACGAGCGCGACCTGCAGTTGCGCAGCATGATCGTACGTAAACTCACGCCGCTCACCATTGAATGCGTCACGCGCGGTTACCTCATCGGCAGTGGCTGGAGCAGCTACCAAAAAACAGGCGAAGTCTGCGGCATCCATCTACCCGCCGGCTTGCGCCAAGCCGAGCGGCTGCCCACGCCGATTTTCACCCCCACAACCAAAGCACCGAAAGGCGAGCACGACGCACCGATCAACGATGCCCAAGCTGCCGAGCGCATCGGCGCCGCGCTCTACGAGAAAGTTAAAGCCACGAGCCTCGCGCTTTACCAATTCGGGCACGACCGCGCCCGCGCCGCCGGCATGATTTTGGCCGATACCAAATTTGAATTCGGGACCGACGCAGCCGGTAATCTCGTGCTTATTGACGAAGTGCTAACGCCCGATTCCTCCCGTTACTGGCCGGCCGAGAGCTACGCGCCCGGCGGCTCACCTCCGAGTTACGACAAGCAATTTGTTCGCGACCACTTGCTCGCTCTCAACTGGAACCAGCAACCGCCCGCGCCGCATTTACCGTACGATGTCATTACCCGCACGCAGGAAAAATACCTCGCAGCGTTAAAAAACTTACTAGGCTGAAACCGTTCTTTCGGGGGTCACCTGAAGGTGTTTATTGCATCGCTTCGCCACGCTGTGAAATCGCGCTGGCTCCACTCGCCGCCCGCAATAATTCACGGCGCAACCAATCGAGCGCTGCATTCACCGCGCGGACTTTGACCGTCGTGCGCGGGCCGGGATAACTGAGTTTTTTTGACCACACGCCATGCGGCGCATGCAGCGCCAGAAAGAAGGTCCCAACGGGATTTTCCTGTGTGCCGCCGCAGGGACCGGCGAAGCCCGTGATCGCTACCGCATAATCGGCCCCGAGTTTCTCTGCCGCGCCCGTAGCCATCGCGACGGCGTTCTCCGCGCTCACCGCGCCATGCTGCGCGAGTAGACATTCCGGCACATCGAGGAGCTGCATTTTGGATTCGTTGGAGTAGCACACCGTGCCGCCAGCGAAAAATTTTGAGGCGCCGGAAATATCCGTAAACGAATTTGCTAGCAAACCACCGCTCGCTGTTTCGGCACACGCGAGGGTCTTTTCCTGCGAACGCAACATGTCCGCGCAGACCTTCGCGAGCGAATCGTGACCGTAGCAGACAAAATCCTCACCAAGCAGTTTCGCACACTCCGCGGCGATGACCTGCAATTGCACATCATTCAACTGACCGCCGGGCGAACTCACCCGACAATCCACGTGCCCCGAATGCGCGCAAAATGCGATGCTCAGCGCCGCGCCAAAGCGATCAAAAATCGGCTGCAACCGCGTCTCTAGCGCACTCTCACCCACGCCCGAGGTGCGCAGTTGCACATAAGCTTCTTTTTCAGTGAGCAAACCGCGCGCAGCCAGACGTGGCACGATCTGCTCGATAAACATTGGCTGCAATTCGTTCGGCGGGCCGGGTAACATCACGAGGATTTTTCCATCCTGCTCAACCCAAAGACCTGGCGCGGTGCCATTAGCGTTCACGAGCACTTCGCCGCGCTCAAACACCAACGCTTGCTTAAGATTGTTTGGCGTCATCGTGCGCCCGAGTCGCGCGAAACGCGCCGCGATGCTCGCCTCCACACTCGCATCATGGACCAGTTTTTGCCCGAGGACTTCGGCGAGACATTCGCGCGTGCGATCGTCGCAGGTCGGCCCGAGCCCACCCGTCGTAATAACGACGTCGGCCCGCGCCCAGCTCTCACGGAACTGGGCAACGATCGCGTCAGCGTCGTCTGTGATCGTAATGTTGCGGCGCAACGTAACGCCCCGCCGACCCAGTTGCGCACCGATAAACGTGAGATGGCCGTTAGCGGTCAGCCCAAGCAACAATTCATCACCAAGGGTGAGTAGTTCGTAATAAAGTTGGGCGACCGGTTTGCGGGCCGCGGGGGAGTTGCTGGAAGAAACCATACTTGCGAGAAACGATCTTAGGCCGATTCTGCCAAAATGCCAACTGGCGAAACCGTAAATTTAAAGGAGAAGGTCCGCCGCCTTTCCGACCAGCCCGGCGTGTACCTGATGAAGGACCGCCTCGGGCGAATCATTTACGTGGGTAAGGCCAAGAATCTCAAAAAGCGCGTCTCAACGTATTTCACGCCGTCCCGCGCCATGACGTGGCACCCAAAAATTCGCGCCCTAATCGAGATGATCGCCGATTTCGACGTGCACGAGGTGAAATCAGAACCCGAGGCTTTGTTGCTTGAAGGCAAACTGATCAAGCAATGGAAACCGAAGTACAACACTGACTTCACCGATGACAAACGCTTCCTTCTTGTCCGCGTCGACGTAACCGAGGAGCTACCGCGCGTGCGCCTAACACGTTTCAAGAAAGAAGACCGCTCGCGCTATTTCGGCCCCTTCGCCCATAGCGGCCTCCTACGCAAAACCCTAGCCCAAATGCGCCGCCAATTCGGCGTGCTTCTCGGCGACGCCACGCCAAAAAAACTCCCCGACGGCACTTGGCAACTTTACGACGACGTCAGACAGGAACTCTACGGGTTCGAAAATACCGTCACCCCCGACGCCTACCGCTTACGAGTAGACGAAGCGTGCGCTTTTCTCGAGGGCAAATCCCGCGAATGGCTTGAGTCTTTGCGCACCGAAATGCTCGCCGCCGCCGAAAAACAACAATTCGAGAAAGCCGCTGAGCTGCGCGACATCGTTTTTGCCCTCGAAAAAACCTTAGCCAAGACCCGCAACTTCGAGCGCACCGATCCCACGCTCGCACTGCCTAATGCCAGCGCCGAAGCGGTACGCCTCCTTGGGGAGGCACTATCACTCAATCCATCACCGCGCACAATGGAGTGCTTTGATATTTCCCATATCTCCGGCACCTTCGTCGTCGCTTCGATGGTGCGCTTCGTCGACGGCCGACCTGACAAAGACAACTACCGCCGCTTCCAAATCAAAAGCTTCATGGGCAACGACGATTTCCGCGCCATGGAAGAAGTCGTCGGGCGCCGCTACCGCCGCCTGCGCGATGAACAAAAGCCATTGCCCGATCTCGTCGTGATCGACGGTGGCCGCGGACAAATCGGCGCCGCGCTCAAAGCCTTTGTCGCCCTCGATCTCACGCCGCCGCCGCTCATCGGCCTCGCGAAAAAACACGAGACGATCATTTTCCCCGACGAGCGTCCGCCGCTCAATCTCTCGCTCAATTCCCCAGCGCTCAATCTCCTTCAGCGCCTGCGCGACGAAGCCCACCGCTTCGCCAACACCTACAACGCCGATCTGCGCTCGCGCAAAATTCGCGAGAGCGTGCTCGATGATTTTCCCGGCCTCGGCGCCGTCCGCCGCACGACGTTGCTCGAACACTTCGGCGACATCGAAAAACTCCGCGCCGCCGACATCGCCGCGATCGCCGACGTCCCCGGTTTCGGCG